>CAISYK010000071.1 GCA_903889605.1 uncultured Bacteroidota bacterium | reverse complement strand
TATGCTCATAACATTTTAACTTATATAAAGTCTATTATATGAAAACTATAAATTTCCTTTTGCTAATTATTTTTGCATTTATAATACCGATTGCTAAGATTACTGCACAAACAAATAACGAAGAAGCTATTCTGACATACCAGCTAGCGCAGGAAGAATTCGATAAGGCTAATTATACCAAAGCTGCACAGTATTTGGATAAGGTCGAAAAACTTAATCCTGAAGCTAAGATCAAAGCAAGTTATTTAAAGGCGAAGTGTTTTTTCAATACTTTGCCAGAATCATTTGAAACAAAAGATAGAAAGAACAAAGAAGAATGGGGTTTGCTTTCCCAGCGAAAATATTTTAACGAATATCCTTCAAATAAAGGTTGTGCTTTTGTAAATTATGTTACTTATAGTGCCATGTTTGCAAATTTCAATATAAAGGAGAATATCCAGAATATAAAGGCTTGGAGTATTTGTGGTAGAAAGGTTCTAGATAGCACCTTTAATTTGGATTTTACAGCCTATTCGATGTGTATGGCAAATATTAACTATTATAGAATTAATGGAAAAGATGAGGAAAAGAAATCGGAATTATTAAAGTTAAAAATTCAAATTGAAAACACTGATGAATATAATTTGGTTGAAACTACGGAATTGTGCAATCTTGGGTGGGCGGAAGAGCAAAAAGGGGATTTTTTAGAAGCAAAAAAATATTATGAAAAAAGCCGAGATTACTGCAAATTTAAGCCGCTCTATTTTAATCCACTTTTGGAAGTAAAAAAAAATGGGTGCTGTTTTTTTCCAAATTTCGTTATGGATCTCGCAATTGAGTCAATGAACAAAAAAATAAAGGAATCGGGTAAATAAATTTACCCAACATTGAAACGCTAAAATCGGTCGAATTACATAACCGTTATTTATCCGTAATCTATAAATTCGAAGCAGCATGTCAAAAAAAACAGTATTAATAATTTTAGATGGCTGGGGCATTGGCGATAAATCAGCATCAGATGCCATAGCAAATGCAGATACCCCTTTTATAGACAGTTTATTAATAAAATATCCGCATTCAGCGCTGCAGGCGTCGGGTGGGAGCGTGGGCCTGCCTGAGGGGCAGATGGGTAACAGCGAAGTTGGGCATCTTACTATCGGCGCAGGAAGGGTGGTTTACCAGGATCTGGAATTGATAAATAAAGAAGTAGGGGACAGAACAATTGATAATAATCCAGTGCTTTTAAAGGCGTTTGAATATGCCAGGCTTAATAACAAAGCCGTGCACTTTATGGGATTAGTTTCCGAAGGAGGCGTTCATTCATCACAAGCTCATCTGCATTATTTATCTGATATGGCGGTGGGAAACGGCGTTAATCGTGTGTTTATCCATGCCTTTACTGATGGACGCGATACCGACCCGAAAAGCGGGCTTGGATATTTAAAAAAATTAGAGGAGCATCTAAATAAAAAACCGGGAGCTAAGATTGCCAGTATTATTGGCCGTTATTATGCTATGGATAGGGATAAACGCTGGGAAAGAGTTAAATTAGCTTATGATTTACTGGTAAGAGGCGAGGGTAAAAAAACAACAAATATTCTAAATGAAATTGAAGCATCATATTCCGAAGATGTTACAGATGAGTTTATTAAGCCTATTGTAAGTGTTGATGCTTCCGGCAATCCAATCGGGATTATTAAAGAAAACGATGTAGTGATTTGTTTTAATTTTCGTACCGACCGATGCAGGGAAATTACTCAAGTATTGAGTCAGCAGAATATGCCGGAATTCGGCATGAAAACCATTCCATTGTATTATGTTACACTGACAAATTACGACAGTTCATTTAAAAATGTACATGTTGTTTTTGATAAAGATAATTTATCTAATACCATTGGCGAAGTGCTTGAAAAAGCAGGGAAAACTCAAATACGAATTGCCGAAACAGAAAAATACCCGCATGTTACATTTTTCTTTTCGGGCGGAAGGGAAAAAGAGTTTATTGGTGAAAGACGCATTATGGCGCCGTCTGTTAAAGCGGCTACTTATGATCTGAAGCCAGAAATGAGTGCGGCAGAATTAACGGATGCAATTATTCCGGAATTACTAATCGGCGATGCCGACTTTATATGTCTTAATTACGCAAATGCTGATATGGTGGGCCATACTGGCGTTTACAATGCAATAATAAAAGCAGTAGAAACAGTTGACGCTTGTTTAAAGCGCGTTATTGAAACAGGCTTACAGCAAGGGTATTCATTCATAATCATTGCCGACCACGGTAATGCTGATTATGCAGTTAATCCGGATGGAACTCCAAATACTGCCCACAGCCTGAATCCTGTGCCATGCATTTTAATTGACTCTGATTACAAAAAAATAAAAGACGGTACGCTGGCAGATCTGGCACCAACTATTTTAACAATTATGGGTATTGCGGTTCCTAAGGAAATGACAGGTAATGCGCTTGTTTGATTTAAAATGCTGACAGCAAATATATATTAGTCCAAACTGAAAACACATTAGCTTTCTCAGCTTCACAGCCAATTATTTATTTGGCAGTCAATAAACTATTTATTAATATTTCATCTTTAAAGTCAAAAAGCGGCCTGGAATTACAAAATATTTTAAAGACAATTCGTGAAATTTTAAGCAGATGTTTCCCCGTAGTTTGATTCAGCATTTTTGCTGAAAATAACATGTTTACATCCTAAAACTCAAAGCAATTTTTGATTTGTATTTTTCCATATATTTGAATTTTATTAAACTAAACAGAAAAGATGCTTAAATCAGTAAAAATTAAAGTTTTGTTTGCCGGTATCATAATAATCCTATTGAATGATATAAATTCTGCAAAAGCACAAAATTCTGCCGATTATACACCTCTAAAATCAAGCGGGGCCTTGCCTGAAGAGTTCTTGAAAACCGCAAGGGCATTATCAGAAGAGGAGCTTGGTAAAATAGGTAATGAAAGCGATAGAACAGCAAAGCAGCAATTTACCGTTTCGAGTAATTATTTTTTGAGAGATTTATTATTAAGCGGTAATGTTTTAATTAATGATCCTTTGGGGCTTTATGTAAACAAGGTAACTGATGAATTGCTGAAAAATGATCCCGAATTACGAAAAAAACTTCATATATATGTTACAAAATCCCCCGATGTAAACGCTCATGCATTTGATAAAGGTTTTATTTTTATTAATGTAGGATTATTGGCGCAGTTAGAAAATGAGGCGCAGTTAGCTTTTGTATTGGCTCATGAAATTACCCACATTGTAAAAAAGCATTCTATAAGTGAATATGTAGAAAATGCAAGGCTTGATAACGGCACCAGTAATTATGAAAAAGGGTCTTATGAATCAAGGAACCTTGCAAAGTTTAAATTTTCAAAAGAAAACGAATCCGAAGCAGATGTCGAAGGATTAAATATGCTTAAACAAACAGCATATAGTGTCAAAACGGTAAACGGAGCTTTTGATGTGCTGCAGTATTCTTATTTACCTTTTGAATTAGTTGATTTTAAAAAATCATTTTTTGAAGACGAATTTTTGATTTTGCCGGATACAGTTTTTTTAAAAAAAACTGCCGGAGTTAAATCAAATGATGATTACGATGATACTAAAAGCACGCATCCGAATATCCGTAAAAGGCGCGCTGCTATAGAATCTGATTTGAAAGTTGAGGATGAATCAGGCCGAAAAAAATATCTTGTATCGGAGGATGAATTTAAAAAAAACAGGGAGACAGCCCGTTTTGAACTATGCCGCTTATATCTTTTAGACAGGGATTATATCAATGCAATTTATGCCGCTTATATTTTATTAGAGAAATATCCTGACAATGTGTATTTGAAAAAAACAGTAGCAAAGTCATTATATAATATAGCCGTAAACAAATCATCAGCTGATCGTAAGAAATTTGATAATAACAGCGGTAATTCACGGCTTTCTTCAAGGCAATATTCAATTCCTGATTATCAAAATATTGAAGGGGAGTCCCAGCGGTTGTATTATATGTTAGATAATTTGGATTCAAAAGAGTTAAATACAATTGCCCTTTCATATGCCTACAAAGCACATAAAAAGAATCCTGAAGACAAGGTTTTAAAAGCAATTACAGATAGTTTGTTTTCGGAAATGGTAAATGCTAACAGTTTGTTTTTGAGCAATTTTTCAAAAAAAACTAAAGCTGAACTTAAATCAATCGGCGCTTTAAAAACAGTTCAGCCTGATACGACCGTTGAAGAAAGTAAATATTCTAAAATTAAAAAGAAACAGGCTGAAGTAGAAATT
>CAISYK010000070.1 GCA_903889605.1 uncultured Bacteroidota bacterium | reverse complement strand
TTCTTATTTTAAATTCTGTTTTACTTTTTGCCATGTTTTTTCTGCATAGCTAAAGTTTTTTCCTTTTCCTAAAACTCAAGTAACCAAACATTTATTAATATCTTTATGCTCATAACATTTTAACTTATATAAAGTCTAATGTAGCAATTAAATTAACCCTTAGTTTTGTTTTTTACTAAAATGCTGAAGACAAATAAATGTTTGCTGTAGGGTGAAATAGCATGCCTCCCAATTGGCTTAACTTTTATTACCTGTTGTTTTCTTCAGGTTCCTCAACATGCAGAATATGAAGCAATCTATGAACAATAGGCGCAAAAAATATCGCTATAACACTTAAAAATGCCACACCGCTGTATAATGCGTAAAACGATGAAAATATTTTTGCCGCTTCGGTTTTCATTTCTATTACAGGTCCCATTCCTGTTAAAATCATGCAGGACATATAAAAACTATCGAGCCAGTTTAATAATCCAAAATGATAATAACCTAATGTTCCAATTCCTGCAGAAAAAACAATAAGCAAAAAAGAAAAAAGTCCAAAACCTGCCAATCTCAGCAAAAATTTTGAGAAGGGCAATACCTTTTGTTTGCGGTGCTCCAATTTTCTAATCATATTTAATTTTATGTCCTGATTTTTTAAGAAAAATATGACAAGGCTGTTGATTATTTTATTTTCTTCAATTGGAAGGAAATATTTTTTTACAAAGGATTTCAATGAGATTGATAATACCTTTATTTATACCTTATTTCTGGTTAAATTAAGAACAATATCATTTGCATTGAACTTAAAATTATCCAATTATTAAAATTAAACATTTTAATAATCAAACCCATTATCCTTGTTATTCAATTGTTTCCACAACTCATCTTTCAGTTCAATCAAACCTTGTCCGGTTTGAGATGAAAAATATACAACGGGAACAGCTTTCTTTTCTTTGAATCTTTTATTGATGTCTTTTTTCAGTTCCGCTAATAATTCGGCATCCATCAAATCGCATTTGGATACGGCTAAAATTCTTTTTTTATGCAGCAGTTCAGGATTATATAAGTCCAGTTCGTTCAATAAAATTTTATATTCTTTAATAATGTCATCGCTATCGGCGGCAACTAAAAATAATAATGAAGAGTTACGTTCGATATGCCTCAAAAAACGAATTCCCAACCCTTTGCCTTCGCTTGCTCCTTCTATAATTCCAGGAATATCAGCCATTACAAATGATTGATAATCGCGGTATTTTATTATCCCTAAATTTGGAACAAGAGTGGTAAAAGGGTAATTTGCAATTTCGGGTTTAGCAGCAGAAACTACTGATAGAAGCGTAGATTTGCCCGCATTAGGGAAACCTACCAAACCAACATCTGCCAAAAGTTTCAATTCTAAAATTTTCCATTCATTGCGCCCTTCTTCACCCGGCTGGGCAAAACGAGGTGTTTGATTGGTTGATGATTTAAAATGATCATTCCCTAAGCCGCCTCTGCCGCCAGGTACAATAATTTTTTCTTCTCCTTCTTCAGTTATCTCTCCTTCTATTTCACCTGTTTCGGCATCTCTGATAATTGTTCCCAGCGGCACTTCTAATATTTCATCTTTGCCTTCCGCTCCTGTCATGCGCTGACTGGCTCCCATTCCGCCTTCCACTGCGATAACATGTTTACGGTACTTTAAGTGAATCAGCGTCCAGAATTGTTTATTGCCGCGAACAATAATATGACCTCCGCGTCCGCCGTCACCTCCATCGGGACCGCCTTTAGCTGTTAACTTACTGCGGTGTAAATGTGCTGAACCAGCACCGCCTTTACCTGACCGGCAGCATATTTTTACATAATCAACAAAATTACTATCAGACATATTTTAAATTTTCGGAATTTTACTTGATGTTTTTATCGAAAGGAACGCTGACTGCGCAGATTGGCCTATCGACTTTAGGGACAGACACTATTCAGTCTTTTCTGTTTTTATGGTTTCTATTATGCCAAATTTATAGAATAAATCCTTGGAAGTAAATTTTAAAGTCAATCCCAATACTGCAATTAAAAATATTCTAAGAATCATTCTACTCGTAAATATTCTCAATTCAGGCTTTTTAGATTTTATTTTCAAAATAACCGGTAATAAAATAATCAAGATCACGCTTGAATTTATTATCATTGCGCTTGAACCTGGCCAATTCTGAAGTTTAAATAGTATTCCTATTACACCAATACTTTCAGCAAAAGAAGCAATTTTTTGAATGAATCTTTCTATTCCTCCGGCATTTTCATCCTTTGTAATTGAAAATGCATTAAGGAAATACATGGTTCCTAATGTCGAAAGAGCCAAAACCATAATTATATTAACAGGAAAACCAGCAGCAGCTTTTAGAATTATTCCACCAAGAAAAATCAAAAAAATAATTGATTCGTATTTTTCTAATCCGGACGAGATTAAATTACCAATCTTATTTAATTGTTCATCTTGTCTCATTTTTCTTTAGCGTAAATGCTGATTTCTCTTAACAAGAATTATTTTAATTCATCAATTTTCACACATAATGAATTAAATATCTCATCAATTGCGCCGATTCCTTTCACTCCTTTATATTTACCTTGTAAAGTGAAATGTTCTTTTAACGGCAATGTTTCGTTATTATAAACATCTATTCGCTTTTGAATAACTTCCGGATTTGCATCGTCAGGTCTGCCCGATGATTTAGCCCGTTCAGCAAGGCGTTGGCGTAATTCGGCTTCTTCCACTTCCAATGAAAGCACTGCGGATAATGATTGCCCTCTGCCTGCCAAAAATAAATCCAAAGCTTTGGCTTGAGCAATAGTACGGGGGAAACCGTCAAAAATAAATCCCTTTGCGTTCGGATATTTATTTACTTCACTTTCCAGCATACGAATTGTTATTTCATCAGGCACTAATTGCCCTTTATCCATATAGCTTTTAGCAAGCATACCTAATTCAGTGGCTCCTTTAATATTAGCACGAAATATATCACCTGTTGAAAGATGAATCAATTGGTATTCAGCAATTAATTTTTCTGACTGAGTTCCTTTTCCTGCACCCGGAGGCCCGAATAAAACTATGTTTAACATGTCGTGAATTTTTAATTTATTTAAATATTTGAATGAAAATCTTAACTTATGAAAGTCTTCAGATCTGAAATTTTAGAATTATTTATTTTACGATTCAGAAATACTATCCAACACATAAATATCCGCCAGATTTCGGCCAAGGCCATTGTAATCCAAACCATAACCTACCAAAAAATCATTAGGTACCACAATAGCCGCATATTCGATAGGTACAGCTTTTGTATATGCTTCGGGTTTAAATAGGAGAGTTGCTATCTTTATTTCATGAGCACCCAGCTCTTTCAATTGCTCCGAAATGTTATGGATGGTGCTGCCTGTATCAACAATGTCTTCTATAATAACAATGGTGCGCCCTTTTATTTCTTCATTAATACCAATCAATTGCTTAATATTACCTGTAGTGCATGTGCCGTCATATGATGCAAGTTTCATAAAGGAAATTTCACATTCCATCTTTAATTCTTTCATCAGATCTGAGGCAAACATAAAGGAACCATTAAGGACTGCCAAAAACAACGGTTTTTTATCCTTTAAATCGGTATTAATTTTTTTTGCAACAACAGTAACTGCTTTTTGAATTTCGGCAGCAGTTATTTTAATTTTAAATGTTTTTCCGTGAATTACAACATTACTCATAAATATGCTTTTAGGGTTACGAAATTACGCAAAATATACCTATGATAAACGTTTAATTTTATTTAATTATATAACAAAAAAAAACTATTTTTACAATTTCTACGACAAATTTAGTTTAAAACAATTTTGACGTTGGCAGACATTAATTCATAAATCAATTTGAAAATGCGCTTGCTTGAAAATTATTTAATTTTCAAATTTT
>CAISYK010000069.1 GCA_903889605.1 uncultured Bacteroidota bacterium | reverse complement strand
TTTTGTTGTTTTAATATTTGATACAACAACATTTGTTGGGGGATTTGTCTTTGAAAAGTAAACATCAAAAGTTATCTGGTCAGTATCCTGATCCGAACAATCCCAATGCAGGGTTAATGAATCGTTGAAAATAATCAGTTTAACTTTTTCAGAAACCATCCATCTCCATCCAATCAATATTAAATAGTTAGATTTACATTCTGGTTCTGTATTTTTTTTAAAATATTTTATTCCTTTGGAAATGCATAAGGCGGAACTTTCTTCAAAAAAATCTTTTTGAATCTTTTTGTCTTCAGCAATAACTACATCATCAATAAGAGATAGATAAGAATCTGAAATAGTAGATAAAGCATAATACCCCTTAAATCCTAAAATATTAAGCCTAAACATGGTTAGTTTTTTTTGAAACAATATATATTGGTCTGTTTTTCACGCCTTCAAAGGTTTTTCCAACATACAATCCTACCAATCCTAGTGTAGAAATAATAATTCCGCATAAAAACCAAATTGAAATAATTAAACTGGTAAATCCCAAAACCATTATCTCTCCATTCAACCACTTGAACAAAACTATGATGGCAAAAGTAAAGGAAAATAGAGAAACGATTAAACCAAACTTTATGAGCAAGCGAATTGGTCTATCGGAATAGGCTAAAATTATATCTAAGGCTAAATTGAGCAGTTTTTTCAAATTATAGCTCGATTTACCTTCAAATCTTGAGTCGTGTTCAACATTCACCTTGGTACTCTTGAATCCTACCCATTTTACCATAGTAGGAAAATATCTTATGGATTCGCGCATACGAAAAATTGCATCGACTACGGTTCTGTTATAAATACCGAAATTTGCCACGCTTTCATCCTGCTCTGAACCTGTAAGAAATGTCAAGGATTTATAAAATAGAGACGAAGCTAGTTTTTTTAAAGAATTATCCTTCCTTTGAAATCTTTGCGCCAATACTATATCAAAACCCTCTAATGCTTTTCTATGGAGTTTAGTTATTTCTTCTGGTCGGTCCTGTAAGTCACAATCCATAACAACAATCCATTCCCCTTCAGAATAATCCAAGCCGGCCGTAATAGCATTATGCTGACCAAAATTTCTGCTTAACTTAATGCCTTTAACTCTTTTATCTTTAGAGCAATTTTGCTCTATTTTATTCCAGGAATTGTCAGGGCTTCCATCATCGATTAAAATAATTTCAAAATCTTCTGTAATTATTTTTAAAGATAAAATTAGACGCTTTACTAATTCATCTACAATATTTTCGGCTTTGTAAATAGGACTGACAATGGAAATATATGCCATATTATTTAATAGTTTTGTAAATCTTTGTGGCTAAAACTTCTGTGCAAACTTGCGGCTCGTATTTTACTCAAAACATAATCAACCTGTGTAAAGATACACTTACTATTAATATTAGGCCTGATTTTTTTATAGTTTTTTAATGGAAAATGACTGTCATTTACTCGCTAAAGCAGAATTAATTTTATTAACAAACAAAATGTAAAATCAAATATAAACGGATTTGTATAATGCCGCAAAAGGATTTAAATTTTATTTGAATCCAATACAACTTTGCACCGCACTTACTTAAGCAGAAACTGCACTGCATAATTTTTTGTAATGTATACCTATACAGCCTTTTTTATTTAAGGCCGTTTTTATCATAAAAATTACGTAAAAAAAACATTTTGTTTTGACCATGGGGCAGCTGCGGATTTTTCAACCTTAACAATTATGCGGTATAGAATGAAATAGCCCATTCTTAGTATTTGGAAATTGGCAATTTATTATTTAAAATTTGGTATAAAATCATCCATTTATCGGAATAGATCAATTTATAGTTGCTGTCGTCAATTAACTGAGAGGCAAAAACATAGTTTGGAGGGTGAGTTTTGCTGAAACCTTGTCCAGCAATAATCACAGAATAATGGATAGGAATATCTTTGTCATTTATCAATGGGAAATTAACAAAATAATAACTCATAAAATAAACAAATTGAATAGGTAATACAATTACCACATCATTATCAGCATCAATATCCGTTACCAATTCCTTAATTTTTGAAAAGCTGGATTTTCTGGAATTTTGTACTTCTGGAGAGTCAACGCAGGTCAATGAAATTAATTCATTATTCCTTCTTTCAATAACAGCAGGGAAAAGCAGCAATTGTACGGCAATTATCGGATAGAAAATATAGGAATTGCAAGTACCTATCAACGAAAAAGTCAATAAAAGGTTGATTGAGGACAATATACGCAGATCATTTGCAGCTACTAACAAATAAAAGGCTAAACATGCAAAAAGGTATGCCCAGGCAATGAGTGTACAGGCTATAGTAAATCTGCTGCGTTTAACAATGGCAAACCATGTGTTGATTATTAACATTGCTAGAAATAGGTAGCGCATAAAAGTATTGGCAGGTATTTGATCTGGGGTGAAAAATAGTTTAAGGTGCTGTGTAAATTTTTGCCAAATTGTAATTAGTGAATCCAGAATAGTTGATTTTTCACCGCTGATAAAGGTACTTGCATCGCCGCCTTCGTAGACATATGGCCAAGGTGCAACGAAAAAATTGTTTATTAAAATTCCGAAAGTTAAAAGACCAATAAAAATAAGTGTCCATTTTTTGAAATTTTTAAAATTTGTTGCTAATGGCAGTATTCCAAGTCCCCAAATAAACCAACTATAACGAAACGTAATTGCTAGGATAATAAGAATAAGATACAAAGCCAAGTGTCGCTCATGGCTGCCCCGAATTGGATGATAAGAGGAGGTGAAAGATCCTACTCGGCAATTCCCATTTGGTATTGACCGGCGGATAATCCAAAGCAGTTGGTTTAGCCTTGAATTGCTGACCTGCTTCTGGGAAGCCATAGTGGGGGCTGAGGGGTGGTATAATAGGTAAAGCAGCCGCAATGCAAGTAAAGCAAGCAAAAAATGTATAGGTTCCTGCATGTATGAAAGCGTTGAAGTATATAAAATGTTGTTAGTAGCTACTGTTAGGGCTATTTTTAACCGAGTATTTAAACTGAAAGCTTTGAATAAAAGAATAAGCGACATGGTAATCATGGTAATAAGGAAATTATTCCAAACCATTGGTGGATCCTGTGATTGAAAAAAAATCTTAGCTAACCAGCCGTCTTTTATCGGATAACAGATGCCGTGGGCTCCAAAATTTCCAATTGTTGAAGTAAAGCCGTCATAACTAATAGGAGTATTGTAAATATTATGAGCGGATATTGCCTTGGCTTCCATATAGTAAAAAATTTCATCTTGCTCCATGGACCGGGGTTTGTTTGCAATTTTTGAAAATTGGTAAACATATAACAACAAGATGCTGTACAACAAAATACTTAGTATAATTGTTTCAATTCTTCTGAACTTTGCCCAGTTACTTGTATTCATACTTCCGTAAAATTTTATTAGAGTTTTTAGTTATTAATTTAAAATTCGGTATAAATACATCCACCTGTCAGAATATATCAATTGATTGCTTGAATTCTCAATTTCTTTATCTGCAAATATATAATTAGGGTGGTGAGTATTTCTTCGATCATTTCCGCTTACCATTTTAGAGTAGTAATGAATATTATTCCCTTCCTTGGTTACCAATGGGAAATTCACAATGTAATTGCGGGCAAAATAAACAAAGCGCATTGGTAAAACAATTACCGCATCGTTATCATGATCGTCATCAGTAATAAGATCTTTTATTTTCGAATAGCTGGCTTCTCGGGAAATTCGTATATCAGGTGGGTCAATTGCCGTTATGGATCTATTATAAGAGTCATTCCTTTCTTCAATCACTTTAGGGAAAAGCATTAATTGAATTGCGATTATTGGATAAAAAATGAAAGAATTGGAGCTGCCAATCAATGAAAAAGCTAATAGAGGGTTTAATAAAGCTAATATGCGCTGATCCGTTTGACCGAAGATATAATATAGTGCTAAACATGCAATAAAATAAGACCAACCAATGAGTGTGCAGGCAATTGTAAATCTATTACGTTTTACAATTGCGAAAACTGAATTGATAATCAGCAAGACGAGCAATAAGTACCGCATACACGTAAGGATAAGACTTTTGTCAGGAGTTAGGAAAACTTGCAGGTTCTGTGTAAATTTTTGCCAAATAATTGTCAGAGAGTTAAGTATTAAAAAGCTTTCGCCAGTAACTAGATTATATCCTGCCAAGTCGGCCTTCGGGTATGGAGCACATAGGTAATGACCTATGAATAATCCGAAAGCCATTAGGCCAATCACAATCAGCAGCCATTTGGTGAAATTTTTTAAATTTGAAGCTAATGGCAGCAATCCAAGACCCCAAATAAACCAACTATAACGAAATGTAATAGCAATAATAATCACTATTAGAAAAGAAGCTAAAAGCCGCTCACTTCCTGCACCATGGGGAGGCGAAGATCTCCTCACTTGTAAGTTAACAGTTCTCTTAAAATATGAGTAGAACCGTCCCGCATTCATTTTTAAATTAGTGATCAGTTGGTGTATGAATCCAGTGACATGGTTTAACAGTTGGTAATTCCTCCCCTCCGGGGAATTTAGTTTGGGCTTTGGAGTCTGGTATAATAGGTATAGAGCACTTACGGCAAGTACCGCAAACAAAAATTGAATTGTTTCCTGCATGTATGAAAGTGTGTAACTATACAAAACATTGTGCGTGGCGACTATTAATGCTATTTTTAGTCGAGTATTAATACTGAAAGGCTTGAATATAAGAATCAGCGTCAAAGTAATCAAAAATGTAAGGAAATTTATCAATAAAAGGGGAGGGTCTTGTGCATGAAAAAAAATTTTAGCTAACCATCCGTTTTTTACAGCATAACTAAAACCGTGAGGTCCAAAAGCTCCTATAATTGAATTGTTGCCATGATAACTGATAGGTGATTGATAAATATTATGAGCCGATATTGCTTTGGCTTCCATGTAGTAAAAAATTTCATCTTCGTCTATCAATACATATTTGTTGGCTATCTTTGAATACTGATAGGTATAAACCATCACAATGCCATACAGCACAATGCCAAGAATAATGTTTTCTGTTTTACTTAATCGCTGCCAAAATGCAGTATTCATAATTTTTTCAGCAGAATTAATAAGTTGTTTCATGAATTTTAAAAAGCAGAAAAAAATGATAAGAATTAGTTTAAACGAATAAAATAATTTGTTGATACGAAGAGTTAATGTTTATTTTATTTCGCCAGTTAAAACCATGTAAATTCTAAATTATTTCTCAGTCAAAAAATATTTTTTCAGGTAAATTTTCCGGAATTCGGATTTTGTCAAAACGTTTAAAATGTGCATGTTTCTTTACAATAAATATTATCTGAAAAATCATTATTAAAAAAATTATAAGAACAGGAATTATTCGGTCAATTCGAATGAATGTTAATGCATTGCCGCTAAAATCACCCCCGCGGAATAAAAAGTATAAACTTGGCAGTGATAAAAACAAGCCTAAATAAAACATTACCGAAATATATTTTTTATAGAAAACATCTTTTTCTTTTAACACAAGCAATAAGGCCATAATTGGTAATACTGAAGTAAATTGATATTCCCATACTGTATTATAACTTAGAAAGAAAGAGAGTGATATTGCCATGATCAGCAATAATGTGCTTTCCAAACGGATTTTTTTATCTTCAATAAATATTACCC
>CAISYK010000068.1 GCA_903889605.1 uncultured Bacteroidota bacterium | reverse complement strand
ATTGACGCGGAAAGCCAGCCATTTCTATTTTCAGGTAAGTGCTACCATTTAAAATGAAATTAAACAATTGTTTTTATTATATTTATCAACTTATGGGTGCGCTTGAAGCTTGATATGCCTATCTATTATTGTTTATCAAAAAAAACAATTACTTTTGTTTTATACATCATTCCTGAATCCCCTGAATGCTTAAAAAGCATGTAAAAAGAGGAAATCGTAAAAAGCAAGAGGATAAAAATTTACAAATGTCAACTATTATTTATCTGCTGTCATTAACAGTTCGACTGGAAACTGATAATGGATTTATAGAATTAAATATTTGCATATTATGAAAAAACTATTAATTATTGATGATGAAAAAAGTATCCGCAAAGCATTACGCGAAATATTAGAATATGAAAAGTACCAGGTTGATGAAGCTGCCGATGGCTCCGAAGGGCTTTCTCTGATTCAGAAAGACAAATATGATATTATTCTTTGTGATATTAAGATGCCTAAAATGGACGGTATTGAAGTTTTGGATAAAATTATGACCTTGTCATCTGATACACCAGTGATAATGATTTCCGGTCACGGCAACATTGAAACTGCCGTAGAAGCTGTTAAAAAAGGTGCATTTGATTTCATTGCAAAGCCTTTGGATTTAAATCGTTTGCTGGTAACCATCCGCAATGCGATGGATAAATCATCCTTGGTTACAGAAACTAAAGTGCTGAAAAAGAAAGTGAGTAAAACTTTTGATATGATTGGAGAATCAAAAGCGATTATACAAATTCAGGAAATGATTGAACGCGTTGCGCCCACCGATGCACGTGTTTTGATAACAGGCGGAAATGGGAGCGGGAAAGAATTGGTAGCACGTTGGCTGCACGAAAAAAGTAATCGTTCAAATGCCCCCCTGATAGAAGTGAATTGTGCTGCTATTCCAAGTGAATTAATTGAAAGTGAATTATTCGGACATGAGAAAGGAGCATTCACATCAGCAGTTAGCCAGCGCAAAGGCAAGTTTGAACAAGCAGAAGGCGGAACTATATTTTTAGATGAAATTGGTGACATGAGTCTTGCCGCGCAAGCCAAGGTTTTGCGTGCATTGCAGGAAAATAAAATTACCCGTGTCGGCGGTGAAAAAGAAATTAAAGTAAATGTGCGTGTTGTTGCCGCCACCAATAAAGATTTGCAGAAAGAAATTGCCAATGGTAATTTTCGTGAAGATTTATATCATCGTTTGAGCGTAATTCTTATTCATGTACCATCTTTGAATGAACGCAAAGATGATATTCCATTATTGACTGAGCATTTTTTAAAATTGATTTGCGAAGACCACGGTATGTCTCCTAAAACATTTTCCAAAGAAGCAATTAAGGAACTTCAAAAAATAAATTGGACCGGCAATATTCGTGAATTCAGAAATGTGGTGGAAAGATTAATTATTTTGTGTGATAAAATTATTACGGATAAAGATGTAATTGCCTATGCAAGGCCTTTGAAAGGATAATACTTTGGTTTAAAATCATGAATAAAAAAACGAATTTGCGAATCTTTGTTTGCTGCTTTTTAACATCAGGATTCGTAAATTCGTAAAGATTTGTTATCCGAAGCTATCTTTTCGAATATTGAATTTCATAATATTTTTTATAATCGCCGGAAGTAACATTGTTTAGCCATTCTTCATTTGTTAGATACCAATCAACAGTTTTTTCTAAGCCTTCCTCAAATTGTAAAGAAGGAGTCCAGCCTAATTCATTCTGCAGTTTTGTTGAATCAATTGCATAGCGCAAATCATGTCCGGCGCGGTCTTTCACATAGTTGATCAATTTTGCCGATTCGCCTTCGTTACGATTTAATTTCTTATCCATTATTTTACAAAGCAAACGTATCAAATCAATATTTGTCCATTCATTATGTCCGCCGATATTATAAGTTGTACCGGCTTTTGCGTTATGATAAATTACATCAATTGCACGTGCATGATCCTCTACCCATAGCCAGTCACGTATGTTTTCACCTTTTCCATAGATAGGAATAGGTTTATTATTCTTGATATTATAGATAGAAAGCGGTATTAACTTTTCAGGAAAATGAAAGCTTCCGTAATTGTTAGAGCAATTTGAAATTACCGCATCTAATCCATACGTATCATGATAGGCTCTTACAAAATGATCAGAGCTGGCTTTTGATGCTGAATATGGACTGTGCGGATCATAAGCTGTTGTTTCAGTAAACATTCCAGTTTCACCTAAACTGCCGTAAACTTCATCAGTTGAAACATGGTAAAAGCGAGGCGCCTCCGCATCTTTTCCGGAAGGGTAGGGGATCCATATTGCTTTTGCCGCATTTAATAAATTTACAGTGCCGATAACATTTGTCATCACAAACTCTAAAGGGTTGCTTATGCTGCGGTCAACATGGCTTTCGGCGGCTAGATGAATAACGCCGTCAAATTTATGTTCTGCAAACAATTCATTGATGAATGCAGCATCAACAATATCCCCTTTTATAAATTGATAATTCGGCTTGTTTTCGATATCTCTTAAATTTGCAAGGTTGCCTGCATAAGTAAGCTTATCCAAATTTACGATTTGATAGTTAGGGTATTTATTTACAAACAACCGAACCAAATGTGAGCCAATGAATCCAGCCCCTCCTGTAACAAGTATTTTTTTATTTTTCATTTTAATTCCCATTTAATTCCCGTAAAAACAGCGGAAGGTTCTGATATTTCAATCAGCACATTTTTAAATTATAGATTCGGTCTTTTTCGGTCTTTTTTTTCGTAATGCGTAAATACGTTCAATTATTTCAACAACTTTTAATCCTTCCATTGCATTGGTTGTAATTGTAGTCCTGCCTTTTAATGTATCAATTACATTTTTGAAAATATAATTATGATTGTTTGCCGATCCTTTGTATCCTCCGTAATCATTGGCTGCATTTGTTGCTTCAAGCACAGGCATTGTATAATCCTTAATATGACAGTATTCTACTTTGTCCATATATTGTCCGCCAACTTTTACGCTTCCTTTACTTCCAATAATAGTAATGCTGCTCTCCAGGTTAGTATCCCAAACTGAGGTTGAATAGTTGATACAGCCCATTCCGCCGTTCATGAAATTGAAATTTACATAACCGCTGTCTTCAAATTCAGTTAAACCGGCATGATTGAAATTTTCAAATTTAGCTTGTATGTCTTTTAAATCTCCAAAGAGCCAATACATGATATCAATAAAATGAGAAAATTGAGTGAAAAGTGTACCTCCATCCAATTTCTGAGTACCCTTCCATCCTCCTTTTTTATAATAGCGCTCATCTCTATTCCAGTAACAATTCAGCTGCACCATAAATATATCACCGATAACTTTATTTTCAATAATCTCCTTTAACCATGCTGATGGCGGGGAATAGCGATTCTGCATTACACAAAAAACAGTTTTGTGTACTTGTAAAGCCTTAAAAATAATAGATTCACAATCAGCTTTTGACAGGGCCATCGGCTTTTCGCAGATTATATTTTTTTTTGCTTCCAGGGCTTTCAATGAATGTTCGGCATGCAGGCCGTTTGGCGTACATACACAAATTACATCAACTTCAGGATGTGAGGCAATCATCTTGTCTGCAGAAGCGTAAAAATGTTCTTTTAAATCACTTATGCCTAATTGTTCCTTCGGAGCGATATCACAAACTGCAACTAATTCCGCTTCATCATTCCTGCGGATCATTTCAGCATGACGTTTACCAATATGTCCCTGACCGATTACTGCAAATTTTAT
>CAISYK010000067.1 GCA_903889605.1 uncultured Bacteroidota bacterium | reverse complement strand
ATATTCTTTACTATTTTCATATTTGTTTCTGCCTTTTTTGAGTTTTACCCAAAATAATCAGGTTGGTAACCCCGGCTTTGAGGATGTGGAACAAGGATTCAATTGCCCCATCCAAGATAAAGATGAATGGAGTGCATTAAAAAAATATTGGCATCATTGCCAGCCTTGGACTGTCCCTGATTTACGTGTTGATATTGGCTGTATTTTTGGGCGATTAGGGTCTCCCGATCTTTATTGCGCAGGAGGGCATAATAGTAACCATTTTGTTAGATGTAATTTTGAGGAATATATCATACATCAAATACCTCAAATGGAACCAGGAAAACTTTATTACATAGAGTTTTATGTAAAAACTGGAACTTCTGGTCCAGATGGGGGCCTAAAATTGTTCGAAAATAGACCTAAACAATGTGGGGATGAAAACCAACCACTTAAATATGATGGGACACCGGATGTTGCTATTCCAGTTGGAATTAATATTGTGAATTGGACTAAAGTTTCTAAAACATATACAGCAGATAAAGAATACAAATGGTTCGCGCTAGGAGCCTTTAATGCAAATCATCATCCAAATGGAAATTCTTATGATTTTGATGACATTTCAATTATAGAGGTTGGTTCAAGTGCTTGCCCTGATGTAAACTACATCCAAAATTTATATTTTCATGATATAGGAAAAATTACATATAAATCTCAAAATCTTACTATCGCGGGAAACAGCATAGCCAGTACTATCCCACAAGGTAATGTAGTTATAGGCAGTACAGCAATAGTTGAATTCAAATCAGCCACCAAGGTTGTTTTAGAGCCTGGATTCTCGGTTGATGAAGGCGCATATTTTGAAGCTCATATTGCACCATGTGATGCAGATTGTTTTCCTGCAATAGCAAATGCAGGTATAGATGCTGTTAGTTGCGGCAACCAAACCATTCAGCTTGGATCTCCTTCTGAAGAAAACATTACTTATATATGGAGTTCTGTCCCAGCTTCTGCATTAGCATATCTTTCAAATTATACTATTTCTAATCCTGTATTTACGCCTCCAGCTTCAGGAAACGGAAGAATTGTTTATACATTGAAGGCAACTAATGCCTGCGGTAACAGCGTTACAGATAATGTAACAATTACGTATGAGGCAAACCCAAATAATTCACCAACAGTTAGTGTAAGTAATATAAATTATTCAGATTTAATTGAGTTTGATGCGAACTTTGGTTCACATACAGAACAATTGATAGTGGAAGTTTGGACAACCGGCGGAAGTTCACCTATTTACACACATATCTATACTGTAGGTGTTGATGGTTTTAATTGCTGCACTTATCATTGGAAAATCCCTGCAGGGTTTGCCCCTTGCCAAGATTATATTATAAAAGTAAAGACCAAAAACTATTGCTCTTCGGTATTTTCAGCTGTATATACTATAAATTGGATAAGAAATACTAACTTAAGTATTGTCATAATGCCTAATTATATTGATGCTGGCAATGGCGTGCCTTCTTGGTGTCCGACTTTCACCGGAGGCACATATTATCACTTAAAAATTTGGGATGCAAACGGAAACTTAGTATATCAGAACAATGGCCCTATTACTCCGCCAACTGCGTGTTTTTGGAGCGGAGAATGTAATACAGGGCTATGCCCGCAGTCCACTGTAACTGCGGGAGATCATTATTATGAACTAATTATTTCCGGGTGCGGCGGCAGTTCGATAAATTTGGTAGGAGACATTTTTGTAATGCTTCGTAGGCGAGAAATGAATCCTACAATAACAGATTCAACACAAAATTTAATTGGTGCAAACAACCTTATCAATTCAAGTGAAGCAGGGCATAGTCAAATTAAAGCAGAAATATATCCTAATCCAAATAATGGCAGCTTTACAGTAGCAATAAATGGTATATCTGAGCAAAAAATAAATACTAAAATAATAATTTATGATGTAATGGGAAATATTGTAAAAACAATGGAAATGGTGAATGACCCTATAATTATTGATATTTCCTCACAACCAAAAGGTATGTACTTTGTAAAAATTGAAAATGAACAAGGAATAAAAGTTGAAAAAATAATTTATCAGTAAAAGCAAATTCACCGCAAAGACGCAAAGAAAAAGAAAATGTACTCGCCTTAAACTTCGCGCCTTAGCGTCTTTGCGGTAAAAAAACTCAAACATGTAAATTATAAAAACAATACAACAACTTAAAAATAAATTTATGAAAACAATTATATATTCATTTTTATTATTCATCCCATTTAGCTTATCTGCACAGGATTCTACAAATACAAGGTTTAAACATTGGGCGGTTGGATTTACTGTATCGCCGGATTATTGCTATCGAATATTAACAGGCAATGAAAGTAATATTTCTAAAAACATTATTTCTTTTAGAAACAATTACGAAATACCTCAATACGGGATTACAAGCGGTTTTAATGTATGTTATTTTTTCAAAAACCTCT
>CAISYK010000066.1 GCA_903889605.1 uncultured Bacteroidota bacterium | reverse complement strand
GGAACAGCTCAAAGAAGATAATCAGAATATTGCCGGAATAAAATGGATGAGATTTAATAATCTTCATCTGACTATTTATTTCATTGGTAACGTTAAAGCCGAAGATTTTGAGACGATATTAGAAATAACTCGTCCAATTATTAGTTCGCATAAAAAAATCACTCTCGATTTTAAAAAAATTTCTTTTGCCCCGACTCAGAATCCTAAAATGATCTGGGCGAAATTTTATAAAAACAATTATTTCAACCAATTGGTGAATTCACTTCATGAAGCATTAAACTCAGTTGTTCAGGTTGATAAATTTTATTATAAAGAGCCTATTCCCCATATTACATTGGCAAGATTTCATCCTATAAAAGAATTCGAAAACATAAATATTGAAAGGCCATTGGAACTTCAACAAATAAATATCACATCCTGCGAACTTATGGAATCAATTCCCTCACCGACAGGAGTAACCTACATAAAAGCTGCTTCCGGATTATTTTTGAATAAATAATCACTGCGTTTTTATTTTCAAATATTACGGTGCATTCAGGCGCAAATTTGATGCACTTATTCAGAGTTTAACGATGCAAAAAAAGTAGATAATGAAATTAAGTGCTATTCTATTAAAAACGCCCGCAGATAGTTGGCCGGTATTTCTTTTTACGAGCCGGAATATATTTTCTCAGACGTTTTTTTAGATTAATGCGGCGTTCGGTTAATCTCCCGCTTCGCTTTTTAATCTTATTACCATTATCTTCTCCATCAGCAGCAAACGCAGTTCCGGCATTTGGTACTAAAGGCTGAGCATATGAAATTTCGAAACGCATATGAAAACCGTTTTCCAAAGTCGGTTCTATATCCTGATTTTGCAGGATCTTTTGCTTTTTACCAGGAGGTTCCTTCGGCTGATCATAAGGATTTGAATTAGTTAAATCCTGAGAAATATTTGACTGGATAGGATCGTCACCAATAATATTAATTACAGCCTGACTATCTTCTTTTGGTGCTTGCGCTTTCAAACACAAAACACAAGAAAGCAGTGAACAAAAAAGAAAATATTTTAATTTTATTGTTAACACGAATAAAAATATTTAAAGTAAATAAACAAAATATTTTGATAAAAAACAAGGCAATGCTGTAATATTTCCGGTTAAAATGTGAAGCCTAAAGGTAAATTAGGTTTAAATAATTAATAACACCAATCCATTATTTACAACAATTTCATTTACCAATCTATAAAACAGCGTTATACTTTTAGTTAATAAATTCATCCGCAATTAATGACGTTTTCCAAAACTTATCCAATAGATTTTATAAAATATTCAAGCAATTTTGATAAAATCAAATTAACACAAAAATCCTTATGATGAATTACAAATTAAACTTACTGCATTAAACTGTAACTTTCAATTTCAAATTTAAATTATAAAAAGTTTTTACTTCAAGAATAAAGATGTTTGTACATTTTAATTTATTGTTTTCAGTTAAAATCTGATGTAAGCATTTATTAACTTCGCATGGAATTATAATACATTCGGCATTCTTTTCAATTAATCATGAAACATAAAACCAAAAATAAGATGAGTTTTAAAAAACTATATTTAGAAAACACTATTGGGGTTTTTAAAAATTACAAAACTCTTGCAGAAAATTCTTTCTTACAGTTAAGCAGTGATAAAGATTTTTATTATATGCTCGATTCGGAATCAAACAGCATTGCTGTTATCATAAAACATTTAAGCGGAAATATGATTTCCAGATGGACTGATTTCTTAACAACTGATGGCGAAAAACCTACACGAAACCGTGATGCTGAGTTTGTAGACGATAATTTAACTAACGAAGAATTGCTGCAGATATGGCATAAAGGATGGAATGTGTTTTTAAATACACTTTGCTCGTTAAACGAAACCGATTTATTGAAAGATATAACAATACGCGGAGAAAAATTAACAGTAACACAAGCTATAAACCGTCAAATGGCTCATTATGCTTATCATATCGGACAAATTGTTCTGCTGGCAAAGCATATTAAAAGCCGCGAATGGAAATCACTGTCAATTCCTAAAAACCGCTCAGAGCAATATTCAAAAGGACCTTATTTGGATAACATTAAATAATATTTTAATTGACATTTTGATTAAAACGTAAAGGTGTTAAAAACAAACAATAGTATAAAAACAAATGAAGTAATTCTATTATCTTTGCATATATGATTACACTTATCATCAT
>CAISYK010000065.1 GCA_903889605.1 uncultured Bacteroidota bacterium | reverse complement strand
ATTTCAGGGGAGTCATCAGGTACTTTTCCAATATCGTGAAGCAATCCTGCACGTTTTGCCAATTTCACATTTAAGCCCAGCTCTGCAGCCATAATAGCACACAAATTAGCAACTTCGCGTGAGTGCTGCAGTAAATTCTGCCCGTAAGACGAACGATATTTCATACGCCCAACCATCCTTATTAATTCAGGATGCAAACCATGAATGCCTAGGTCAATAGTGGTGCGTTTACCAGTTTCAATAATTTCCTCTTCGATTTGTTTCTTTACTTTTTCAACTATTTCTTCAATACGGGCAGGGTGAATACGTCCGTCAGTAACTAATTGATGTAAAGCTAAACGGGCTATTTCCCTGCGGATAGGATCGAAACCCGATAAAATAACCGCTCCCGGGGTATCATCAACAATAATTTCTATTCCTGTGGCAGCTTCAAGAGCACGGATATTTCTACCTTCACGGCCAATGATACGGCCTTTAATTTCATCATTTTCAATATTGAAAACAGAAACAGAATTATCTATAGCATGCTCAGTAGCAACACGTTGAATAGTTTGAATAACTACTTTTTTAGCTTCCTGACTGGCCGAAATTTTTGCTTCTTCTACAATATCTTTAATATGAGACATTGCTGCAGTTTTTGCTTCTGCTTTTAAAGATTCTACCAACTGGGCTTTAGCTTCTTCGGCTTTCATACCGCTAAGTACTTCAAGCTGCTCCACCTGGCGGCGGTGGAATTTATCTACTTCCTGCTGCTTTGCATTAACCAAGTCTAATTGATGAGTTAAATTTTTCTTAACAGCCTCTAATTCAGAATCTTTACGCTGCATCACTTCTTGTTTCTGTGAAAGTGACTGTTCTTTCTGTTTAATACGGGTTTCAGCCTGAAGAATAGTCTGATTTTTTTCATTGATCACTTTTTCGTGTTCGGCTTTTAGCTGTAAAAACTTTTCTTTAGCTTGTAAAATTTTGTCTGTTTTTATTACTTCTGCTTTTGCTTCAGCATCTTTGACAATGTTCGTTGCCTTATCTTCATTCGATTTTTTGATAACCAAAAATGCGATAATGGCTCCTAAAAGCAATCCAACAAGGGCTGCTATAATAATTATTAAGTTCATTTCTTTATAAATTAAATTGTTGATAATAAAAAATCCTTCTCTGCTCTTTTCAGGAGCCAAAAGTAGAATTTTGGGGTATTCAAGAACTAATACGGGAAAATTGTTGTTTACAAGCAGTTGTTAACAAAATTGTAAATCACACTGCTTTGCATTCTTTTTGAAGGTAATCAGAAACAAATAAATCAAGCTGGTGGATAAGTTCTTTTTCCAGCTCCGGGGCTTTTTTAGGAGTATTTTGTTGAGTGGTCAACAAATTAAGTGCGCACATGGCTAATAAATCCTGCTTGTCGCGTACCGAATAATTTTGCTCAAATTCCTTCAGTTTTTCATTGATTAATTTAGCAATATGCAGCACGCCTTCTTCATCTTCCTGTTTAACAGTAAGTGGATAGGTGCGACCTGCAATTAAAATTTTCAATGATACTTCTGCCATTTTATTTATT
>CAISYK010000064.1 GCA_903889605.1 uncultured Bacteroidota bacterium | reverse complement strand
CTTTCCTCTTTCAAAAACTTGGTTGTCTCCAATAAAATGACCGCCTAATAAAAGGGCAAAGGCATTCTCAAGTATATGATTACCCAACAAATGATACTCCAGATTATTTTTTAAATAATGAATCTGTTCAATAATAAACAACAATACTTGTTCATCTTTATCAACCCTGGATATACTGAATTTCACTAAATTCATTATCCTTAATGAGGCTGGATAAGGCTCATCGACAATGATTCCTGTATTGATTGCATGCCGAAGTGAATGGATGCAGCTAAGAGAATCACTCCCGCTGATCTTTTCCTGATTAATGTAATCAAGATATTGAAGGTTGTAATTCCAAAGTTTTCCATAAGTCATTAGACACCAATCTATGTCTGCATCAAAGTCATGAGTAATATTTAAAAAGATAAACGAACAATTGCCTAAATAGGATGTATGTGTTGGAATAAACTGGGGGATTATTTTAGGTTTGTTGAAATTAACCAAGAGTTTAACATTCATTTTATTTGGTTTGATATGAACAAAACGCTTTATCCTATATAAAACCTGAAAATAAATCTGAATAAATTTAAGGTGCTTTATCGTGTGATAATACCTTGATATTATTTCTACAAAAGATAATTTCACAAATACAATTTACAATATTTCAAATAACTTAGCAACAATTCTATCACTTGTTTTTCCATCCCATAATTCAGGAATAGCGCCCTTTTTCCATTTCCCTTCAAATAGTATTTTCATTGCAGGGCCAATTGCTTTTGGATTTGTTCCTATTAACTCATTTGTCCCAATGGTTATGGTTTCAGGCCTTTCCGTATTATCTCTTAATGTCATACAAGGAATGCCCATAACGGTAGTTTCTTCTGTAATACCGCCAGAATCTGTAATTACCGCTTTGGCTTTTTCAACAAGATAATTAAATTCTAAATAACCCAAAGGCTCTATCAAATGCAAAGTAGGATAATAAATTCCTAAGCCTTTTAATATTTTGGCGGTGCGCGGATGAACCGGAAATACCACCGGCAGTCCATTTGAATGCGTAATAATTTCAGAAATCAATTCTTTTAACTTATGCTCCTCATCAACATTGGCAGGCCTATGCAGAGTCATCACTATATATTTGCCTTTGCTCAACCCTATTTGATCCCAGACAGCTGGTTTAATAAATTTTGAGCGGTTTTTCAATAGTGTATCAATCATTGTATTTCCAACCCAGAAAATTCTGTGAGCATCAATACCTGCCTTTTTTAAATTATCATTCGCTATTTCTGTAGTAGTAAAAAAGTAATTAGTTATACTATCGGTAACCATCCTGTTTATTTCCTCAGGCATGGACCAATCACCTGATCGAATCCCAGCTTCCACGTGTGCCACCTTAACATTTAATTTCTGCGCACTAATAGAGCAGGCCATCGTAGAAGTCACATCCCCAACCACCAAACATAAATCCGGTTTTTTCTCCATCAATAATTTCTCATACCCAATCATTATTGCAGCCGTTTGTTCAGCCTGAGTTCCGCCGCCTGCACCAAGATTTACATCAGGATGCGGAATATTTAATTCCTCAAAAAAGGAATCACTCATATTCTTATCATAATGCTGACCTGTGTGAATTAAT
>CAISYK010000063.1 GCA_903889605.1 uncultured Bacteroidota bacterium | reverse complement strand
TTTCAAAATTGTTTTTATTGATTCAAGCACAACAATAATATCGTTATCATTAATATCTTGAGTTGGAGTTGTCTTAATAACTTTTCCTTTAATTTTTCTTAATTGAGATTTAGGATCTAAAACATTGATTACAAATTCAATATAGTTGCCTGTTTTATGAAATATTTCAATATTATAAAGTGTCCAATCATTATATTTTGGTGATTCTTTTTCTCCTTTTAGATTATAGAATTCAAAATAAGATAATTTCCAAGGATTGTGACCTATAGTTGTTTCGTAACTATGGAACTTGTCAACTATAATGATACCATTTTTTACATTTTCAATGGAAATGTCCAAATTTGGATATGCTTCAACAATTGAATTTTCTTTCAAAACAAAAAATCTATCTCCTTCTATATAATTGCTCATGTTTTTTATGAAATTGATGTTTAATAATTGAGGATTGAATCTAAGATTTATTCCAAGGGAAATTATTTTTTATCCACAACAAAACCTTTTCTCAGAGTACCTGACTCTGTTGGGATTGTAAGGAAATATACTCCTGAAGCAAAGTTTGAAACATCAACTTGATTTGAATATTTCTCTGTGTATACAAGTTTTCCTGTGGAAGAGTATATTGAAATATTACTTTCCTGATACTTCTCTGGTAACTGGAGGTAAATAGTATTTGAAGAAGGATTTGGATAAACGGCAATATTGCTTTCAGGGATAAAATCATTTACTCCAACATTTGGATTTATCCAATACAAATTTTGATATTCTCCAGCAGCATAAATATTATTATTATAGCCAATGACAGTATGTGCACCACCTGAAATACCATTTATCCCAAGATAAGACCAGTTTGAACCATCAAACCTTAAGACTCCTTGACAATAAACATTATTAACTAAAACACTTTGATTTCCTGCGAGATATAAAACATTATTATAAACACACATTGAAGAACCTTCACCTTGGCTTGGAAGGACAACATTTGACCAAGTTGAACCATTCCATTTTGCTATGTTATGAGTAATTGCAATTCCTCCCATAGAAGCAAAAGTACCGGTTACATATAATTCATTGTTGTATTCCTGTATATCTTCAATAGAAACATTTCCAGTTGTTAAACCCTGAATATCTGTCCAATTTATACCATCCCATTTCATTAAATTATAATCATTAACTCCATAAACTTCACCAACAGCATGCAAATTTGAATTGAATACACCCAATTGGAAACAATTATATAAGGATGGTATTGTATCAAGAGTTATTCCATCCCAAGCAAGTAATACTCCGGCCTGTCCTATTATTAATTTATTGTTAAATACTACTAATGGATTACAAACAGCCCATTGACCTCCCCAATTAGTATTACCATTAGTAATTGTAAGATTACTAATCCAATTTGCTCCATCCCATTTAGCTATATCTTTAGGTACAGGTACTCCACCAAAATACAATTCCCCTACAACATAAAGTTCTCCATTGTAAACGCACATTGAATTAACAACTCCACCATCACCAACACCTGCTCCAACTGTAAAATAATCTGTTCCATTCCATCTCACAATATTACTTACTACAAGTCCGCCTGCAATTGTAAAGTGTCCTCCAATATATAACTCTCCATTATATTCTGCCATGCAAAGGACCTTCCCATTAATACCTGAACCCACTTGTGTCCAGCTCTGAGCATTTAATCTGATAGAATAGGTTGTACTAATAAGGATAAGGCATAAGGACAATATTGGTAGTTTTTTCATGTAGGAGGAGGTTAGGTGTTTGGCAAATATATAACAATAATTGAAGGTAACATAGATGTTACCCTTTATTCCTGAGAATAATTCCATTTTGCAATGTATTAACTGCAATATGGAGGATAAACAATTTCTAAAGAGTTTAGGTGAAGTGATTGCCAAGATCAGGAAGAAGCAAGGACTTACTCAATTAGACCTTGCTTCACTAGCTGATATGGAGAAACCTACTATTACCAGATTAGAACGTGGCAGAACCAACCCTACCTCCATAACACTGTTAAAAATAAGTACTGCATTAGGTGTTCCTGTCTCAAAATTTTTTACTTTTCAGAATAAAGACATCCCTAAAGCTAAGTAATTAGGTTGTTTTTCAGTTTTACCCATATCCTTTTCTTTGTAGTAGGAAATACATACCTAAAAAATTATTCATGAATAATCTATGGGGATTTAACTGAAACAATAAATTGGATGGGGGGATATATCCGGATTTTAATCACAACAAGAGATGATAGGGAGGGACTATTATCACAACCAAACACATCCCAAAAATTTATATCCAAAAAAATTATATTTTATAAAGTTTAACTTTAAATGTTAAACCTATAATAGTTACTATTAGCTATATATTGCCTGATAATTCTTCTTCTACAGCAATATTATTGAAGTAGAGAAATGGTGGGTGCC
>CAISYK010000062.1 GCA_903889605.1 uncultured Bacteroidota bacterium | reverse complement strand
CCCTTTCTTAAAAAAGAAAGGGGCGGGCTTTCCGCTTCAATCTTTTTATTCGTTCCTCACAAAAAGGATTTCCGCTTCAATCCCTAACGCAGCATCAGCAAATAAAGATCATAATTCCTTAATATAGAGTTTGCTGCTCCATTTTAAGATATACTTTTATTTGATTTAAACTTAAATCCAATACTGCATCAACAAAGAAAGAACAATTTTGCATTTAATATCAGGAGTCAAAAAAAATATTATTTGCAATCGGATATTTTGATTTTAATTATTCTATATCAAACAAAAATTAAAGGTAAAAAAACATAAAATAATGCGAATCAATGGTTGGATTTTCTCAAATCGTGTGTTGTCACCCAGAGCCTGTCGAAGGGTGTGCGATGGCTTGCCCGCATACTTCGACAGGCTCTGTATGACCCGCTCTCACAACACTTATTTCTACCCTTGATTGGCATTATTAATTCCTTGATAAATTTTTACTAAAAAATGCTTATTTACCAGCTTTTTCTTTCAAATAAATCATTGGAAAAGCAGCATACCATGCTGATGCTTTTACAAGGTGTTCAACAGGTATTTGCTCTGTTGCCATGTGAGCATATATTTCGTTGCCCGGCCCGAATCCAATACAAGGAATACCGTGCATTCCCATAATTGCAACGCCGTTGGTACTGAATACCCATCTGCTTACCACTGGTTTTTCACCGAATAATCCTTCATAGGCCTTAACACCTGTACTTAACACTGGATGATTCTCAGGCAATAACCATGTAGGGAAATATTTTTTAGTAGGATAAGTCAAGCCTTTCCAGCTTGGTACAGCATAATCAAGAACTACAACTTCTGCTCCGGCTTTTTGAACGCTCGGCAGATCCTGAATTTCCTTCACCGCTGATTCCAGAGTGTCAGAAGCGGCAAGCCTGCGGTCTAAGTGTATGGTTGTCGAATCTGCTACAGCGCATAATGATGGTGTAGTTGCGCGTATATCAGAAATGGTTACAGTGCCTTTGCCAAGGAATGGTTCGCCGCCAAGTCTTTCATTAAGCTTTTCAATATCCATGATAATAGGCCCCATTTTGTAAACCGCATTTACACCTCTTTCAGGTGCAGAACCATGGCAGGAAATACCTTTTGTTCTTACTTCAATTTCCATGCGTCCGCGGTGACCTCTGTAAACCTCAAGATTTGTAGGCTCAGTGATAACAACAACTTCCGGAATTATTTTGTCTTCATTGATGATGTACTGCCAGCATAATCCATCACAATCTTCTTCCTGAACACTGCCTACCACATAAAGTGTGTAATCATCTTCAAGACCAAGATCCTTGATAATTTTACCTCCGTAGACAATAGCTGCAAGTGCGCCTTTCATATCACAAGCACCGCGCCCGTAAATGATACCGTCTTTTTCTTCTCCCTTGAAAGGATCGATAGTCCAGTTTTCAGGGTTTCCGACATCAACAGTGTCGATATGTGCGTCCATTGCAATAATATGTTTTCCTTTGCCTATTCTGCCTAAAATGTTGCCCATCGGATCAATGATGATCTCATCAAAACCGATTTTTTCCATTTCTTCTTTTATACGCTGAACAACAGCACCTTCCTGTGAACTAATTGATTTTACAGCAATTACGTCACGAAGAAACTGGGCAACCTGTCTTTCGTTTTTCTTAGCTTCTGCTAATATTTTTTCAAGCATTGTTTTCATTTTTATAAATTATTATTATTATTGTGGTAAATTAAGTTTTCTGTTAAATCCCGAAGGGATGTAATTGTTATAGCAAAATAATATTAGGTAATTTTTTAAACCCTGAAAGGGTGATACAAATTATATCATCCCTCCGGGATTTAGCATTTGT
>CAISYK010000061.1 GCA_903889605.1 uncultured Bacteroidota bacterium | reverse complement strand
TATTATTTATGTATTATATTTTTAATTAAAAACGAGATCTTGACTGAACCATAAATGGATTAGCAGCCACATATCTTATTGAAATCTCAAACCCTCCTCTACCGCTGGTTGCTTTATTTAAACCGGAAGTATTTATATCATAACTCATCCCAATAGTGTAATTAGAATATTCTATAAGCATAGAAATTACGGCAGCATCTTTTGCACGATAAAATGCACCAATCGAGAATGCAGAACTGCTTTTATCCCTTGTGTATTTGCTTTTTGCCCTTAATTTATATCGAATTAGGGTTCCGCTGTATATTTCAGAAGGCCCGCCTTGCTTAAAAAACATGAAACCAGGCACAAAACCTAAATTGGTATAAGGCACACTCAGCAGGATATTGCCATGTATTACAAACTTAATATATAATTTTTCATTAGTGCCGATAAAGGAATATTTTGGCTGTGATAAATGAAACACTGAAACTCCCAGGTTAGCCTTAATATCATTGTTTTCAATAACCCTTTTCATCCCAGCTGAATTATTATAACTCCACAGTACTCCTGCTGCTACATCTGGGTAGGAGTATGAAGAAACGCCAAGGTTCTCTCTGGAACTTAATGAAGGATTATATGCCATGCCGTCAAACTGGGTGCCCCATTGTAATGCTGTATAGTCAACACTCCGCTGGGCATAGCCAATTTGGAGGCCGCCGCCGATTTTTGTAAATCTGTCAATATATACATGGCAGGCACCTGTTAGGTTTGCCTGAGTTGTTCCCATTTTGGAATCCCCAGCTTTATCACTGAAAAAGTTTAGGCCGGCAGCAAAAAAGGCTTTCGCATTTTTTTTCTTCTGAAAGCTCACATCATAGGATGCTGCAACTGTTTTATAAGGTGTTCCAACACTTTTCCATTGTTCTTTATAATTAATCTGTGCAGCCATGCCGTAAATTGCACCTGAAAACGCCGGGTTTTGTGTAAACGGCGACATATAGAATTGGGAGAAGTGTATGTCCTGAGCGAAAGAAGAAGTAATGTGTAGTATGTAAAATATAATATTTACAAATACATAAGAAAATATTACCTTCGGTTTCATAACAATGCGTTCCTAATATTAAATATTAAAGTTAATTTTATCTGAACAAACTTATATTTCCTTTTTTAACAACCTCTTCGCCTGTAGTAAGCGTTGCTCTCAAATAATAAACAAACACTGCAGTGCCCATTTCTTTGCCGTTGTAATTACCATCCCAGCATTTGTTCAAACTCGTGGATTCAAAAACTTTTTCTCCCCAGCGGTCGTAAATGACGAAAATTAATGACTTGACGCATTTACCATAAACACATTCCATGTCATTTTCTCCATTGTTGTCAGGAGAAAAAGCATTCGGAACAAACATTTCGCCGCACTCATTCAACAGCTTTATTAAAGAAAATGCCTCGGAGGGCTTAGCAAAATCCCAATAAGGTGCATTCATTGCACTTAAACCATATTTGGGCGTTGTCGGATCAGAGGTTATATACTCCCACTGCGGTGCATTTTGCCAATGCCCTATTCCTGTGGCGGATCCATCCATGCTTTCATCATAATAGATGGTAATAGAAGCTGTTGAACTCCCTGCATCTCTGCGTATCTGATGATAATACATTGGATTAACATAGCTGATATCAGGTTTTTTTGTGTTAACATTATAACCTTCTGCGGTGGCATTATCATTTGCAAGCCGAACTGCAAAATCGTTAGGGGCGCCATCGGTAGGAGTAATTTCCACAGGCCTGTATCTCGGAGTACCAAGGCTAGAACCCACTGGAAACAGGTACGCTTGCGGCAACGCAGTGCTCCTGATTAATGCACCGCCGTTTAAGCTGCTTACAAAACCTGTTGAAAGCTGAATTGCGGTGGTAGCGGTACTTGTTACATATGCGTTGTTCACCCCCGTTGCAAATTCTCGATCGTTCAGGTCAAGCGTATCTTTTATTACGGCATTTATTCCATTCAATTGCTTAACGCCGGAACCTTGAAGATTCAGGTTGTAAAATTCGGTTACATCAGTGCCCTGAATATTTTGATTGCCGCCAAACATTATACAAGTCATTGTACTGTTGCCGTTGGTGCCCGCGTTGTCTGTGAAAGCTGCATTGCCCGCAGAATTTGTCCAATCGCCTTTAACATATAATAATCCGCTGTTTCTGAATGTTCCTCCAAGACCAGTCACTGAGTCTTTTAAATTACTTACGCCTCCATTTGCAAAAATAATATCATCGGAACTGAAAATAACACTTCCTTTATTAACCAAAACCTGCGCAGATAAAGTCATTACAGACCCGCTCCAAAGAGTCTGGATTAAAAAAAACAAAATAATGGCGACCGGTTTTTTCATATTTAATAAAACACAACAACAAACTTTACTTCGAAAAGTATATAGATACTACAAAGGTGCAAAATTAAAATCTAATATTACTCCATTTTGGAATAATTCTAACTTAAATGGGAGAAGGAATAAACACTAACCCAATTTTATCATATTAGAAAGTATTTAACATTCTCATAATTATTCAGTTGTCATACATATTCGAAAAGAAAATTGTTTTGTTTTCAAACACTAAAACAACTGAAAAAACATGAGCAAAACATGGTAACAAAAACTATTTTTATGCTATATAATTGTTACGCAGCAAATTACATTTTTGCTGCATCCTGAAATTTAATTTAAAAATTACCAAAAACATTTTTAAAATAGAATAAACTATATTTTTTTGTGATAAAGTAACTGTAAACGAATAACTTTTCTTCCATCAACAATTTTCGAGCTGCAATATAAAACCTTTTGCGGATTAATATTATTTGAATCGGTTTTATAGAAGATGCCAGTATTTTCGAAATGTTATATATTATTTCATATTTAGGCCTGCACAAAAACCATAATTTGTTAATTTGATAATCAGTTAATTGATTCAAACATCTAACAAATTGACAAATTATAAAATTGATTTGTTTATTATTCTTATTTTTAACCAAATTTTTGGGCAATTCATGAAACTGTTTTTTAATTTCGGCAGGTATTTTATTTTAATGAAACGGACTTTCAGTAAACCTGAAAAGGTTTCTATTTACCGTGCCCGAGTTTTTGAAGAAATTGACATTTTGGGAATAGGCTCACTTGGTATTGTTGCCATTATATCAGTATTTATAGGGGCGGTTATCACTATTCAGTCGGCCTTTAATTTTATTAATCCTTTAGTGCCGATATATGCTGTAGGCTGCGCTGTGCGCGACTCTATGATTTTAGAGTTTTCTCCAGCCATTATAAGCCTTATTCTGGCGGGCAAAATAGGTTCCAGTATAGCATCTGAAATAGGAACAATGCGTATTACCGAGCAAATTGATGCTTTGGAAATTATGGGTATTAACTCAGCAAGCTATCTGATACAGCCAAAAATAATTGCTTGTGTAATATTCAGTCCTGTACTTGTTATTTTTTCAATGTTTTTAGGCATAATGGGCGGTTATGTATTTGGATTACTTACTGGAGTAGTAACCAATTACGAATATATTATAGGCATAACTTATAATTTCAGGCCTTATAACGTTGTTTATGCCTTAATAAAGGCGGGAGTATTTGCTTTTATATTTGCTTCTGTTCCTGCATATCACGGTTATTATACCAAAGGAGGGTCTCTTGAGGTGGGTAAATCCAGTACCAAAGGAGTGGTTTACAGCAGTGTTTTGATACTTGCTTTTGATTTAATTTTAACCCAGCTTTTATTAGCTTGATTCATATAAACAACATATCTAAATCTTTCTCCGGCCGGAAAATCCTGAATGATATTTCATTCACTTTTCAAACTGGTAAAACCAACATGATCATCGGCGAAAGCGGTTCGGGTAAAACCGCTTTAATAAGATGTATGGTAGGATTAAATGAAATTGATTCGGGAGAAGTTTTATTTGATGACCGAAATTTTTATGGTTTAGATTTTACCGGCAAAAAGGCAATACGAAAAGAAATAGGAATGCTTTTTCAAGGCGGCGCTCTTTTTGATTCAAAAACTGTTGAAGAAAATGTAGTGTTTCCACTTTCTATGTTTACAGATTTAAGTGTTAGCGAAAAACGCGATCGTGCTAACTTTTGTCTGCAGCGTGTAAACCTTGTCAATGCAAACAATCTTTTCCCTTCTGAATTAAGCGGCGGCATGAAAAAAAGAGTTGCAATTGCCCGTGCCATTGCTGTGCAGCCAAAATATTTGTTTTGTGATGAGCCAAATTCAGGGCTTGACCCTAAAACATCTATTGTTATTGATAGTTTAATCAAAGAGATAACAGAAGAATATGCAATAACAACAGTAGTAATTACACATGATATGAATTCCGTAATTGAAATAGGAGATCATATAATGTTTATCTATAAAGGTTCAAAATGGTGGGAAGGCGGCAAAGATGAAATCTTAAAAAGTGATAATGAAGAAGTGCAGGATTTTGTTTATGCCACAAAATTTATGAAGGATTTGAGAACGAAGTTATAGGGCAGATAATGAAAGTACAATGATTTTTCCAGATATATATATAGGATTAATTGCGAATTCACAAAACTGCGGACTGTAGTTTTACTTATGAATAAAGAATATAAAAAGAGTAATTACATAAAAAAGGAAAAGTCCCGCAATCTTGCGGGACTTTTTCTTTTTATGTAATCTTATGCATATTACTATTTTGCAACAACAAATTGTTTTGTAAAATGACGGCCATTAGCATTCAATTGATATAAATAGGTGCCCGCATTTAAGTTTGCAGTTTCAAGATCGATTTTATAAGTACCTGCAGATTGTGAATCATAAGCTTTTTCAATTACTTTACGTCCGGCTTGATCGAAGACAACTACACTTACCAAATTTGAATTTTTCTCTAAAGTATATTCAATTTCAGCTTTTTCAACAGAAGGATTAGGATAAACATTTAACTTCATACCATTGAAATATTCGTTAACACCTGTAGCATCAGAAACTACAGCCCAAATAGCAATGTCACAGTCTAGCCCCCCAGAACCAAGATCCGGAGATGCGGCAGGGCTGAATAGTTGATCTGCAACAAACCATTTCGTACCAATCTTGAAAAATGCAAAATCAATATTCCCTGCATCATTTTTTTATCACTAACTAATCCCACAGTATCACCTGCGGCTAATGGAGTAACATCCATTGCAATAGCAAAATCACCTGCAAATGTAGCCGGGGTAGCAAAAGTTACATAATTCCATCCTGTTGTATCAATATCGGAAAAAAGAATATCTGCCGAAGATTTAGCCGCGCCAGTTGGGCCGGTTGAATTCAAAACACTTGTGTTTATGGTACCGCTTCCATTAGTGTTAACGGCTTTATTAGCAGCCATATCATAAGCAGAAATTACAACTTTTGAGGTAGGAGAACCGGCCAAATCACTTTCTTTAGCGCCAAACCACAATATAGCTCCAATTATATGGACAGGAGTAGAATTAATATTCTGATACCCTTGAGCGAAAATCCTTAAATTATTTTGACTTACATTGTTTCCAAAAATGTAACCGCCTCCTAGATAACCGTTAATTGATGCAGGCCCACCTCCTGGTAAAAACTCTGGAAGGAAATCTGTAACATTAACAATACCCGTAGTGTCTGGGTTAGACATTCTTTCAGCAGATGCTGAATATGTAAATGGTTTTGTTGAATTAAATACACCTTTTCCTGCTTCGGAAAGTTGTGCAAAACAAGATACAGATAATAATACCGTACCAGTTAATAAGTAAACTTTTTTCATGTCATTTCTAAATTTGGTTATTTTTTTTTTGATAATTGAAAGACAAAGCTAACAATGCAGGATGGCAATAACAAATTATTTGGAGAAAATATAAAAATATACTACTATTGCCATTGCCTATTAAGTTTTAGCCTATAATCATGGATAAAATATACTCAAAATCTAC
>CAISYK010000060.1 GCA_903889605.1 uncultured Bacteroidota bacterium | reverse complement strand
TTTATCGTAATAATTTTTAAGAAATGTTTTACCTCTTGCATTTAACAAAGCAACCAGTCTTTTATTTTCATCATATTTATATCTCAGTGAAGTGCCTTTTGGAAAATCTCTTGTGCCGGGCTGCATTACTTCCACCAAGCACTTTTGGCTGTCGTATTTTAACTGCCATAATCTTCCCGTAAAATCTTCTAAGTGTGTTATCAGATTTTTAGTTAAGTGTAAAGTAATTGTACGATTGAGTGAGTCTGTTAAAATAATTTCATTCTCCGAATACCTGAATGAAATTGCATTTTCATTTCTATCCTGAATGCTTATTATTCGTCCACCGTTTTCAGGTAATTCAAAAACCTGCTTAATTCCGAATCGAAAGTTTTGAACAAACTGAGTTTTTTCTTTTACTAATTTGCAATACATTCCTTTTGGAGAAATATAAGAATCGCCATTACCTATTTTAAAAAGTAAACTGCGACCTTCTCCATCAAAATAAATTATGTCTTTACCTGATGTTACTAGTCGTCTTTCATAATTAAATGTCCAACCATAGCCTATCAACCCTAAAGTTTCAGATTGTGATGAACGATACGTTCGATCAAAACGAAAGTCAAGAGATCTCCCTAAAATTACCACATCTGTATACTTTGGAGAAAATTCTCCGCTATGTGCCAAAACTCTTTCACCGGTGAAACTTTCATTTTTTATTGGAGGTTGTATTACTTTCATAATTTTTATTTTATGAGTTAGTTGTGATTGAAATTAGGTTAAAATATTTGTTAAAAATAGTCAAAGATAAAATTGTAAACAAGTACTATAGTTAAGAAAGTTTTTGGTAACGCCCCGCTGGCAGCCGCATGTGCGGGAATTAGCAGTTTAAATATTTGATTTTCGTTCTCATGTTCATTAGCCACAACCAGTCGCATTACCATTATGCCCCGCATTGCTCGGCCGCAAGGTCGTGTGTGAGCTGCATGAGCATCATACAGCGCACACTTGTTGTAAGCTATAGAAAAATGTCAAAAATACAAATCTTTTTTCGATAGCCAAAACGAGTGTGTGACTCTCCAGAGGGTGAAAGTCCCTTATACGTCGGGGTATGACCTGAAAGTATTAGCAAGCCGCAAGGTGGTTTACTGTAAAGTAAGCACTGAACCGGAGCGAAGCGGAGCTCACGACCGAAGGGAGTAACGAAGCGGGACTGCAAAATCCGGTGCTGACGAACAGAACCGAGCGTAAGCGAGCTCATGAGCACCAATAAAGAATCAATATTATTGCGAATAAACGGTATATAAGGCATAATTATCCGGGTAAGCAACCACGTCCTTGCAACGCCTAAAGAACACAAAAAGGGTCGTTATGTAGATGCCGCAGGAATCGGAGGAAGGAAGATGCTCTTACCGGGGGAGATCCCGGAAGTGGGTTTGAGTTTGGGTTTAGGTGTGGGTGTGAGAAGACCCACCGGGAAGTCAGCAGAAGTCATAGTAGTTACGGAAACGAGCCGGCAACATTAAAAGATAGCTGGAGGTCTCACCAAAGTAGCGAAGGACTGAACGTTATGTCGTTCCTGATTCAATAAGGAGTTTTAATCTTCGAGCTTACCAGCCTTATTTTAAAAGGAACAAGTTCAACTGGTGTAAAGAGCGGCTGAGCCTTACGTAACGAACAGCTGTGTACGTGGCCCGCATGCGCGGTGGTGCGAGCTGCTTTCCCCGTCGGCGATGCTTACGGGGCAGCCTACTCGATTACCGGGTACCCTTTTTCAAGCTTTTAACCAAAATATTTATTCCGGACTATACAGATACTAACCACAGTTAAGAATTTAAACAACCAGGCCCGGGAAAGTTCGTAAAGTCAGGTCCCTCAGGCAAACCATTCCCATAATTTGTAATAAATCTATCAGGGTCTAATAGGTTGCCATTTGAATCTAAAATATCGCTACTATTTCCATTACCACCATCAGGGTCGTTACCGCCGTAAAGTGCTATCATATTGCGACGCTTTTCCGGCGTTTCAATACTATCTGGTGTGATAATAAAGCCTGAAAGGCCGGGGTTTATTGGTGTTATATTACCAAATAATTTTGCTTCTATTATTTTTGGGTCGATAACTGAACCTCCAGAATCAGCATCAGGGTTTGAATAAAGTTTTTCATTTGGTGGAACTATTACGAAACTACTACTGCGACTATGTTCATACATTGAGTCAAGAGCATCATAAATAGGTACTCCTGCTGAAGTATATTTATCTCCAGAAAGAAATGAAATTATATCATTTGATATATTATTAATGATTTTACCCCATTTATATGCTGCAGTACCAGTTAAAGCTAATGCAATCAAGCTAGCACCTGCAAATGTGAGAACACTTTCAGTCGCTACAGCCACTCCTGCAGTAATTAAAGCTGTCCCAGTGGTTTGAGCTGCAGAATTCACAGGACTCGTTTCTTCTTTTTCATCAGCGATCAACCCCCAATTTCTTACTCCCATAAGCCTTGAACCACTAACTCCTTCGTAGACATTATATTTTGATTCCCCACCTGCTCTCTCTCCGTGAGCACCATAGTTACCCTGGTTTGCAGTATGCCCATTTTGAGCATTGTGTGCCCGCCCATTCAGCATATCCCTTCCACTTATAACATCCGTAAACATGGACATCGCATCTCCAAAACTACCTGCCATTCCCTGTCCGGCATTACCCAAGCCATGAAATAATGAATTCAAACTGTTACTTAAATTGGAAACCGGATCATTCGGAGAAATTGTTATCCCGTTCACCTCGAAAATATGACCGCTGCCAAGCCCATCAAAGCCAAATCTTTGCCTGGCATCATTTGTCAGGCCATCTATTATCGAAGTTATATTCTGCCTGCCATCAAAAAAGTTAAGGGATTCCTGCCATTTACCATTGTCGAAGAAGTCGGTTTTAATCGGGATGTCGAGCGTTGGGCCGTAAGTATATTGTTTTGCCAACTTTCCATCCGTATACTCTTCTATCAGCATATCACCGGCATACACATAAGTATAATCAGTTTTTACGCCACTGCCATCCGTTTCAATTCTTTCAATCAGGTGACCAGAAGTATCATAGTAATATTCGATGGTCATCAAAATATTCCCATCATGGTCGTGCTGCACTGCTTTGCTCATTCGCATGTGCTCATCGTACTCATATGTCCAGTAAGTAAGCAACGTGTCCAAGTTCAATATTTCCTTTTCTGTCCAATTGATTTTATTTTCTAATTCTGTAAATTCTATACATCTTGCTTCCAGTAAACAATTACCCTCTTTATTGTATGCATAAGCAATGGAACCCAGCGTTGCATAATTGTTTAATTTATTGGCTATACCGGTTTCTTTTTTAAGTATGTTCCCTTTGCAATCTAAAGTTGTTTTGTCTGCCCAGAGCCCTTCAGGAGTATAAGTAAACAGAATTTCTTTTTCGAAGGCACTATTTATATCCGAAACTTTATCCACTCCGTATTGCGCTTTTATCAGCCGGTCGACATCATCGTAATAATATCGGTCGCCTTTATCTTTTCCCTGGTATAAATGCACTTCAAATATAACCCTACCGGCAGCATCATACCCATAGCGGCAGCCATCCAATAACTTTTTATTACCAGTATCGGTAAATGTTAATGATTCCAAACGTTGTTGTTCATCATATTTAAAATCGGCCCGGCTTCCATTATAGTAAATAATACCGTCAAACTGTCCTAAGGCATTGTACTGATAGATAGCAATTGTCGGCTGTAGGTTATCAGAAATAGCAGTTACCCTGCCAGCTTCATCATAGCTGTACTGCAAGGTTTTGCCGCCAGGGTAGGAGATACTGGTTAAATTACCTGCATCATCATGTGTAAAACCCACAGTTTTTTCATTCTGTGTTTGTATTATCATACGTGACAATGAATCGTATACCCATGTCATTTTTGCTTTTTCGCTTACAGCCGCAACCAAGCGGTTTTTGCTGTCGTATTTAAAACTTTCTTCTTTTTTGCTGTTACCTGCAAATATTCTTTTTTCAATTCGCCCAATAGCATCATAGGAATGAGATACTCTATTATCTTCCGGTGTGGTTACTGCTTTCAAATTACTTCTTTCATCATAAATATATTGGTAGAGATCTTCATTTTCATTGATTTTTGAAATCACGCTGCCATTATCGTCATACTGATAAGTTGTTTCCAGTCCAACAGCATTTGTATAGGCCGTTAATTGAAAATTATCATTGTATTGCCGGGTACGGATTATTAGTTGTTCATCCCCGGTTCCTGAACCAGTTTTGTAGAGGTTACCGATAGCCCGCCCCAGAGAATCATGCAAATAAGAAATTTCAATTCCGGACTTTTCAATAGTTTTTATTACTTTATTAGCGGCATTGTATGCCCATGATTTTGCATTTTCATTATTCTTTTTCTGTGAGATCAACCTGTCAGCTTCATCATACTTGTTTTCTACAATTATCGCATTTTTACCATCATTTCCTGATTCAATCCTCCTCGTTATATTGTTATTTTCATCATATTCCAGTTGCACTTTTAGACCAGTTGCCAGGCAAATACTTGATTTTCTGCCCAGCCCATCATAATCAATTGATACAATATTGTTATTCTCTTTCCAAATAGTTACGGGCAAATTATTATCGCCATAAACAACTACAGAAGATGCAATTCCTTTTGCGTTATCCCAGTCGCTTTTGCTTAAAGCTTCACCTGGTTTGCTGTCAAAGCATTTTTCATTTATTTTAAATACCCTGTTCCATTCATCTAACTGGTATGTTCTTTCTTCAACCAAAATTGGCTTTCCTCCTTTTGAAGCAGGTCCGTCGTCTTCAAATCCCCAGGTTTGTATTTTCACAACATTACCATTGTCGTCTAAAACTTTTTTTACAGAAGTGCCGATAGGATTTATGAAACCAATTTCACGCTGATATCCGTCATAATTAAATAGTGTTTCATTCCCACCAGGGTCTGTTTGTTTTTTAAGTTGCCCACTTTTTGCATAACCACATTTATAGGAAGATGGTTGTTTACTTCCGAAACCTGATATTTTTTCTACCAATAGATTACATTCGTCATATTTGTATTCCGTAACATTTCCCATTGGTTGAATAAACTGAACAAGGTTTTCATTGGCATCAAGCACATATGTTTCTGTAATCATTTTATTGCCATCACCAAAAGTTCTTGATACCAAATTGTTTAAATCATTGTATGCATATATTGCTATGTTCTTTGATGAAGTAAGAACCAGGTTTTGTTGTTTATTGTCTAAGATGTAATGATCAAATGCCTTTGTTTCAGAAATGACATTATACTCCTCATCAAAATGAAATTCAATAATGTTAGTATCAGGTTTTCTTCCGATAGATGTTTCAACTTTCCCCATTGCGTTATGTTTTTGCTGAAATTCATTGCTCTTCGCATCAGTTCTCACAGCAATATTCCCATATATATCATACCTGAGACCATAAATTTGTTTTATTCCGTTAGCATCTTTTACTATGCCAGATAAAAATCCTCCCTGGTTGGTTAAATCGTCAAATCCTTTCTGTTTTTCACCCAAAGGGTCATTTTCGGGGTAATAATAATATACCTGAAGGGTGCCATCTGTATTTGTTTTCTTTATTAATTGCCCAAATGTATTGTACTCATAATTTTCTGATAATTTTTTTATTCTTGTTTTCCCTTTTTTAGTTTTCCCGTTTTTATCAATTGTTTGCACTATAACCTTTGCAAAGGATTTGTTTATAAGATTGCCATTGGCATCATACGTATAAATATCTTTTTGTCCTTTAGGATTTGTTTCACTTAGAAGCAATTGAAAATCCTTGCTGTATTCATAAGAAGTAACCAATGGTTTATCTGTCTTAACAGATGAAATATATTTTTGCTGAATTAAATTTCCCTGATCTTTTGACGATGTGTTTTTAGTGCTGTAAATCCATTCTGAACTATTACCCGCAGGGAAAATTCGTCTTGTCAATTCTCCGTGCTGATTGTATTCAGATAAAGTAATAAGGCTGACGAATCCTTTCTTCTGAATTACTTTTTCCTCCGGGGCAAATGAATTTGCACTAACCAATAAAATTCTTTTAATTTCATTTCCAGTCTCATTATGCAGTTGCGATTGAACAGCTCCATTCTTTAAAATGGTTTGAGTTTCTAAAACAATGGTTTCTCCTGCACTTTTTATTTTCTTATAATTAAATTTATAAGCTCCGTTTCCATGATCCTGTGCAGTTACCCGGCCTGTTTTTTTATCGTAATAATTTTTA
>CAISYK010000059.1 GCA_903889605.1 uncultured Bacteroidota bacterium | reverse complement strand
ATTATCTTTTGAAATGCCTGAATCGGCTTTGTTTTTAGAAATATAAAACTCATTCCATTCTTTAGGAGATATTCTTCTCAATCTTGTTTGATTGCCATTTTCATCCAGCACTTTTGATTCAATAATATTAAATATTTGCTCAGGATTTACATTACCGCAAGTGATACATTCACTTTCATTGGCATTAACCTGATTGATGAGGGTTTTAAAATATATCACAGATTCAACAGGGTTGCCTTTATAAATAGGGTAACCGCCTACATCAAGAATTAAAAGTTTATCAAACATTTTAAAAATTTCGGAAGATGGCTGATGGATAACAACAAATACGAGTTTACCTTTCAGTGCAAGCTCTTTAAGCAAATCCATAATATTTTCCGAATCCCTTGATGAAAGCCCTGAAGTTGGTTCATCTACAAAAAGGACTGAAGGTTCACGAATAAGTTCCAATGCAATGTTTAATCTTTTTCGCTGCCCTCCGCTAATAGTTTTATCAAGTGAATTACCTACTTTTAAGTCTTTTGTTTCAAAAAGCCCTAAATCATTGAGCATTTCAATAACCATCCGGTCAATTTTTTCATCTGAATAACCGTCAAAACACAATTTTGAATTATAAAATAAATTTTGGTAAACTGTAAGCTCTTCTATCAATAAATCATCCTGAGGAATATAACCAATAACTCCCTCAAGTTCTTTTGTTTCATTATGAAGATTATGACCATTTACCAATACTTCACCTGATGAAGGTTTATTGCTGCCATTTAAAATATTCAGCAAAGTAGATTTACCTGCTCCGCTCCCTCCCATAATACCAATAAGCTTTCCTGCATTCTCTGTAAAAGAAAGTTTATGTAATCCGATTTGTCCGTTTTTGAATTTGAACTCAATGTCGTTAACAGTAAATAAAATTTTACTTTCAGAAAAATCATTGGAGAAAGCAAATACAATGTCGCTGTAATAGATCGGCTGTACTTTTGAACTTCTAATTGAAGATCCCTGCGATAAAACATAAATTTTATGCGGTGTGATAATCTGTCCGTTTAAAAATAACTCTGCATTTCCGAAATAGCGTATAAGGTAAATGCCAATGCTGTTTACGTGTAAAACAGCCAGCTCGCCTGTAATTGAATCAGAATTTAATTGATGAATTGTTCTGCTTTTCTTTATATGCTCATCAGACGAGTCTGTATGCAGGTTGTTGTTGTTGTTGTCGGTACTGACCCCGTAATCATCTATGGTACTTTGCTTCTCCTCCGAAGTGTTACGCACTACAAGAAAATTTTGTGAAGGATCTATTTCAGAGATATTGTTTTTCGATGCTAACGACAAGCAGAGATTAAATTCATCATCAGAAATATTAAATGATGAAGACACAGTAGAAATAAATTCCATTTCCTGTTCGGAAATAGTACCGTCTGAATTAACAAATTCAATAAGATTTAACAATACAATAAACTTCTGTTTTTGTGTCAGTTCTTCATTTATCTGTTCACAAATTACAAGCACCTTAACAGAGCTGACAGCCAAACGTCTTTTCTTCTTCTCTCCTTGTGCTCCTTCATCCTGTTTTTTTAAAAAATCTTCATAAACGGTCAGATATTCTTTTACCTGTTCTTTATTAAGCTGCTGTTTCAAATAAGATTCAACGACACTTTTAGCATCTATAGTATTTTCATCAGATTTTGCAATAATCGCAAACAGGCGCATTAAAGCTCTCAGAATTTTTTCACTCATTTATGGCTGATCGTATAAAATTTTTATTTCCCCTTAAGGAAGAGTACTATTACAAATATCATTAATTTTTATTTAATACAGCAAGACCAGTCCGGGTTTTTAAAACCTGACTGGTCTATACGAATGAAAGTTTCTTATATCATGCCGCTTCATTGAAAAATTTCTAAATATTCTCAAAATTTTCCATTGTACATGCAGCGTTAGGGATTGAAGCGGAAATCCTTTTGCCCTTGCAAAAGATTGAAGCGGAAAGCCCGCCCCTTTCATTTTTATTGAAAGGGGAACGCCCAAATGAATTTTAAATTAATGGAAAATAATGTCTGAAAAATAAATTACGCCGCTTTCAACTTATTCAACGTTGATTTTTTGAGTTTATCTTTTGCATAACGCAGCGAAAGGCTAATCTCTTTAACACTTGCATCAGACGGAGTATCAAACATTAAATCCATCATAATAGCTTCACATATCGAACGCAGGCCTCGTGCACCAAGTTTAAACTCCATCGCTTTTTCAACAATGAAATCAAGCACGCCCTTTTCGAATGTAATTTTTACACCATCCATTTCAAACAAATGAAAATATTGCTTTATTAATGCATTTTTAGGCTCGCTCAATATTCTGCGCAGAGTTTCCGCATCCAATGGATTCAAATAGGTTAATACCGGCAAACGCCCTATTAATTCCGGGATCAAACCAAAACTTTTTAAATCCTGAGGTGAAACATACTGAAGTAAATTTTCGGTATCAATATTTACCTTGTCCTTATCTTTATTTACATTATACCCAATTGCTTGTGTCTGCAGTCGTTTCCCGATATTTCTAGTGAGCCCGTCAAATGCACCTCCGCAAATAAATAATATATTTTTTGTATTTACCTGGATCATTTTTTGTTCAGGATGTTTTCTTCCCCCCTGCGGCGGAACACCAACTGTTGAACCTTCCAATAATTTCAGCAAACCTTGCTGAACGCCTTCACCTGAAACATCGCGTGTAATTGAAGGGTTGTCGCTTTTTCGTGCAATTTTATCAATCTCATCAATAAATACAATTCCCCTTTCGGCAGCAGTTACATCAAAATCGGCAGCCTGCAGAAGGCGGGATAAAATACTTTCCACATCTTCGCCCACATAACCTGCCTCTGTAAGTACTGTTGCATCAGCAATACAAAAAGGCACATTCAGTATTTTTGCAATGGTGCGTGCAAGCAAAGTTTTACCTGTGCCTGTTTCCCCTACCATTATTACATTTGATTTATCAATTTCCACCTCATCATTATGCGGTGTTTTAGCCTGACTTTTTATCAATCGTTTGTAATGGTTGTAAACTGCGACAGACAGCACTTTCTTTGCTTCATCCTGCCCGATTACATATTCATCCAAATGCTTTTTAATTTCAACTGGCTTAAGCAGATGCAGGGCATTAAACAATGAAGCCCCCGAATTATGCGTCAACTCATCGCGGACTATTGTTTGAGCCTGGGTAACGCAGTGATTGCAAATGTGACCTGTAATGCCGGCAATAAGAACCTCAGTTTCCTGTTTCTTACGTCCGCAGAATGAACATTTTATTTCTTTTTCTTCTTTTGCCATTATTTTTTTAAAGTATCACGCGTTGAATTTTACATTTTAAAATTTTCAAGAACAGATATTATATTCAAAAAGTTTCAGTTTTCAGGTTTGTTGTTATTCACAGAACTTGAAAATGAAACTTTTTGAACTTGAAAATGAAATATTATT
>CAISYK010000058.1 GCA_903889605.1 uncultured Bacteroidota bacterium | reverse complement strand
TGGGGTTGTTTTTTATTTGATCAACAACCTGCGTTATCTGGTCAATATGACGGCCGTCGGCAGCAGGCCAGCTGCGCCATTGGGAACCATAAACAGGCCCTAAATCGCCTTTTTCATCTGCCCATTCATCCCAAATATGGACTCCGTTTTCTAATAAATATTTAATGTTGGTATCGCCTTTTAAAAACCAAAGTAATTCATGCAGGATGGATTTTAAATGCAGTTTTTTTGTAGACATCATGGGAAAGCCTCCCTGCAAATCAAACCGCATCTGATATCCAAAAACACTGGTGGTTCCTGTTCCTGTTCTATCTGTTTTGGCGGCACCTTTATCCAAAACGTGCTGCATTAAATCGTGATATTGTTTCATTTTACGAATTACAAATTATAACTAATTTACTAATCTGTTTGTGTGTCTAATCTAATGCTTGTCCCTGTCCTGCTGGCATGGGATATAAATAATTTTCTTATATTTTTTTAGCATCATTGTTTTTAGCATCTCCGCTGTCATTTTTTTTTGTCGCATCAATCATCTCCATTAATTTCAAGCCCAACAAACCATTCATAGGATTTGCTTCACCGCCGCTTCCATTGATAAGTACTTCAGGAATAATCTTTATTTTCCCTTTACCAATTTCTTCAGTGATTTTATACTTTGTAAAGTTGTCGCCGCCCATTGCACCAACAGCTAATTGATAAGCTTCGGCAGTTGATTTTCCAATGGCTAAAATCTTTCCTGCTTCGGCATTACCTGTCACAGAAATTTTTTCTGCATCAGCATTTGCATTTAATTTTGTTGCTTCTGAATCAGCTTGTGCTTTATATCTGGTAGCTTCTGCAGATGCGTTTGCGCGCATTTTTATTGTTTCCGCTTCAGCCTGCACAGCAAGTTTTATGCTTGTAGCATCACCTTCAGCTTTTTTAACGGTTGCATTTGCGGTACGTTCAGCAATTTCAACACTTTGCTGAGCCTTTACAATTTCCTTCTGCATATCAGCGATTGCAGTTTCTTTTTCAACACCCTGGCGTTTCTCCTGAGCTTTCTTTTGTGTTTCAAATGTCAGCTCTTCCTCTTGTGCAATTTTACGGTCTGTTAATGTTTTCATCAATTGTGCAGGAGGAACAATATCTCCAATCAAAGTATCCACAGCATTTACATTATATTGATCCAATACTTTTGAGATGTGATCTTTTGCAGATTGCTGGCGCTCTTTACGAGTACCAAGGAAAGAAATCACATCGCTGTCTTGAGCTGAGTTACGGAAATAATTACCAATTGTAGGCTCCAAAACCTGCGATACAAGGTTGTTCATATTACCAAATCGAGCAATTACTTTTGGCGCCTCTGATGAAGGAATGTGAATGATTTGTGATACATCCAAATTAAATGGGAAACCATCTTTAGACCGGACGGTTATCGTAGAAAGGTTTTTATCTAGGTTGTGGGATTCTGAACGGGAACTCGCCCAGTTAAGCACCAGGTTAGTCGTCGGCACCAATTCCACCTTCATAATATATTTATTGATTGGATATTTACCTGGTCCATACGGCTCATTCCAGACACCTTTGAACCCCTTTTCCATAATATTGCCATGTTTAAATGCATCACCGCTTAAATCTTTACCTTCCTGCCCGATAAATGAAATAACAACGCCAACATGCCCAATTGGAATTTCTGTCATTGGGATTTCTTCAATTTGAACCGCCCAGGGATTAATATTATATGACCCTGCCAGAACTATTTGCGGCTGCAAACCTCTGTTTCCGCCATTTTTCAGGAAAGTATTAATATCCTGAAAATTATTATGTCCTTCCACCATTTTACCTGCAATCTGCCCATCCTCTATTGGATGCCCGTCAAGCGTAGTTACAATACCAACCATGCTTTCGCGGATACTAACCATGTCAGCTTCCACGCCTGAAAACAAATGTGTATTGATACGATACGAACCCGCAGTAATATAGGCTGTTTGCCGGCCTTTTTGTCCGCCGGAGTTTAAAAACTTTTCTGCATCTTGAAAATTATCACATTCCACTTTACTTCCTAAAATGGTTCCAGTTGGAATTTCAGCGCCGTCTTTTGCTAATATCAAAACAATTTTGCCTTGCGGAACAATGATAAATGGTTGTTTTATAATTTCATATTGCCAAACCCACATGCCAAAATAGATTCCCGGCGCCAAAGTTTTTGCCTGGAATCCTGCTTCGCCATTGGTCGCAATAATACGATTATCAGGCATTTCTTTGAATTTACCAAACAGTACGAATTTTTTCGTAACTAACCCAATTCTATCCTCCGGGATAATTATCATTCCGAATAAAATGCGGAGAATAATTTTGTAAAGAGCAATCATTAAGATGGG
>CAISYK010000057.1 GCA_903889605.1 uncultured Bacteroidota bacterium | reverse complement strand
ATCTGTCATCTCACATTCATTTAAGAATAAACAAACATTAAAAGTGAGTTACACCCATCGTATTGAACGACCCGAATACCGCGATTTGAATCCTTTCGTAAATGCAGGCGACCCTAAAAATATTACAACTGGAAATACAGGGTTAAGGCCTGAAATAGGAGACAAAATTGAGATGGGGTACAGTAAGATTCTTGGAAAAGGAGCAAGCATAAATGCGGCTCTTTTTTATCGCGGAAATAAAGATGATATACAAAATTACACACGATATTATTCTTCTTATGTTGTTGGAGATACCACATATTTCAATACGGCTGTCAGCACACGCGAAAATATAGGCCGTGAAAATAATTTCGGATTGAATTTATATGGATCAATACCTGTTGCTTCAAAAATTAATTTGCGCACTAACATTTCATGCTTTCAAAGGTATATTATTAATGGTGTTCTGCCGGGGAAAAATATACAAGGATTTAATTATCGTATTAATGTGAATGCTTCATATGAAATAAACAGCACTACTATTCTTGAACTCTTTGGTAATTTTAATTCCCCAAAGATAAATGCACAAGGAACTATGCCGTCAACAACTACATATAACATTGCTTTCCGTAAACAATTTTTCCATAAGAACGCAAGTATTGCACTTACTGCAGCAAATGCATTTAATAAATATATAAAACAAGAAACAAAACTCAGCGGTGAAAATTTCACGTTGAATAATGTCCGTGAATTGCCTTATAGATCGTTTGGAATTAATTTTACATACAAATTCGGTAAACTGGAATTTAAAAAAGGGAAAGATATTGAAGATATTAACCTAACCAATCCGCCTTCAATTGGTAATTAAAGATTTTTGGAGATTCTAAAATATTTTGCATTTTTTCTATATTTATGCCCAGTTGATTAAAAAGCACAGATTTATAACAGAATCAAGGTTTAATATTACATCCAGAATAAGAAAATAAATTTATTAACTATAAAAATTAATCTGCATGAAAAACACAATTCTGGTATTGGCAATTGGATTCACAACATTGACTGCCGCAGCACAAAAAATTAAGGAAGCCGATGTGCCGGCAAATGTAAAAACAGCATTTACAAAACAGTTCCCTGGAACAAATGCGGCTAAATGGGAAAAAGAAAATGGGAATTATGAAGCAGAGTTTGATTTAAACAAAGTAGAAACTTCAGCTTTATTTAATTCAGCAGGAGTATTATTAGAAACTGAAATTGAAATTAAAACAAGTGAATTGCCAAAAACAGTTTCAGAATATGTTTCAAAAAACTTAGCTGGTAAAAAAATTAAAGAAGCTTCAAAAATTACAGATGCGAAAGGTATTGTAACCTATGAAGCTGAGGTTGACGAAGCAGATTATATTTTTGATTCGAAAGGAGATTTTCTAAAAAAGGTAATAGAAAAAGATGAAAAAAAAGATAAGGAATAATTTATCTGCTGCTCATAAAAAAAGCCCCATAGAAAATTTATGGGGCTTTTTTTATACAAAACAAATAAATTAATATTCATCTTCGTTAAAAAAGAAATCATCTTTAGTTGGATAGTCTGGCCATATTTCTTCGATAGTTTCATACATCTCGCCTTCATCTTCAATTTCCTGAAGATTTTCAATTACTTCCATCGGAGCGCCTGAACGAATTGCAAAGTCAATCAATTCATCTTTTGTGGCCGGCCAAGGTGCGTCTTCTAAATTTTTTGCTAACTCAAGTGTCCAATACATTGCTTTTGTTTTTAATAATAGAACGAAAAAATTATGCCAATTCTTTTAATCTCACGAATAAATTTTAAGAAAATTGCTGATTTTTCTGCAAAAGTAAAAATTAATTTCACTAATCAAAATGAAATAGGACATTTATTTACATTCGCGGTTTCCAAGGCATTTCCTGAGCATGTAAATCCTGGGAAAGTTTGCGGGACAGTATAAAAAGATAATCGCTTAGGCGATTTAGATATTTAATAACCAAATCATGTACGAAACTGTTTTCGGAAAGCTGAATCGTTAAACGTTCAGCTCTGCGGCATACACATCTGGCAATATGGCAAAAAGACACTGTAGTATGCCCTCCAGGCAGTATAAAAGAATGCATTTCGGGTAATCTTTCATTCATTTTATCAATTTCCTGCTCCAGAAAAGTGATATCTTCTTCTTTCAAACCAGGAATCTCCATCTTAGATTTTTCTGGGTCTGATGCTAAAGATGAACCAATTGTAAATAAACGGTCTTGTATTTCTAATAATATTTGTTTGCTGTTTTCGTCTATTTGCTGGTCGCGGATTAAACCAATGTACGAATTGAGTTCATCAATTGTCCCATAAGATTCAATACGTATGTGATGTTTAGGGACCCGCGTGCCCCCAATCAATGAAGTCTGGCCTTTATCACCTGTTTTTGTATATATTTTAAATGCCATATTAGTAATTTATGTTACTCGTTTGCCAATCAGGTCAGGAAGCCTTTCTATGGTTCCAAAATTAAAGGAACAGTTCTCAGCAAAGCTCCATTTTTGTAATGAGTGTTCATTTCCACTGCCTGTTTGCCCAATTAGGAGGAGCTTCCAACCAACTTATTGCTTACAGTAATTATGTTTTCATTTTTATAATCACGCTCAATAATACCATCCTTTAGGCGTACAATCCGATGGGCATGCTGGGCAATATCTTCTTCATGTGTAACTAGAATAATGGTATTACCATTTTTGTGTATTTCCTCCAACAGCCCCATAATCTCAATTGATGTTTTAGAATCCAAATTCCCTGTAGGCTCATCTGCTAAAATAATGGCGGGACGGTTTACCAATGCTCTTGCAATTGCAACCCGCTGGCGCTGCCCACCCGACAGCTCGTTTGGTTTATGCATAATACGGTCGCCCAATCCAACCTGCTCTAAAACTTCTTTTCCGCGTATTAATCTATCTGCTTTACTATAACCAGCATAAATCAGCGGAAGCATAACATTATCAAGGGCTGTGGAACGAGGCAATAAATTAAATGATTGAAAAACAAAACCTATTTCTTTATTTCTCACTTCAGCCAATTTGTTGTCAAGCATCTGGGCAACAGAAATTCCATTTAAAATATATTCACCGCCCGAAGGACTATCCAAACAACCTAAAACATTCATTAATGTTGATTTTCCGCTGCCTGAAGGCCCCATTAAAGCGACAAATTCATTTTTGTAAATTTCAAGAGAAACAGAACGCAATGCATGGATCTCTTCCGTTCCTATTTTATAGGCTTTAGCAATATTAATTAATTTGATTATTGATTGCATAGTCATTTCAATGGATTAAAAAAGCAAATTTGCAGTTACGAATAAACGAATAAAAAACGAAATTACGAAACTGCATCTGCCGTTGTTCAACATACATTTTAGTAAATATACTGAAAGTTTTTAGATTAATAAAAGTAAATGTCTGTGCTTAAATTATAACCTCTTTCTGATTAGTAAAACAAAAATAACTGAGTTAAAGAAGTATTATTGGAGCGTTTCCCTTTCTACCTCCCCCCTTCCCCTCTCAAAATGGAGAGGGGTGTCCGAAAGGACGGGGTGAGGTTGAAAGGGCCGGGCTTTACTCTTCAATCTTTTTGTTCGTTCCTCACCAAAAGGATTTCCGCTTCAATCCCTAACGCAGCATTAACGATGACTTCGTATAAGATCATTTTTAATCTTAAGAAACCCGCGTCATCAGCGTCCCATACTTCTAAAATTTAATCACAAAATGCTGCTTTGCCTGCTCTTTACGAAAGAAAACAATACCCATAAAGAATAGGTCAAGTGTAACGGTTACTCTAATATTGCCTTTAATTTCATCCCAAACATCTCTCATTTCGGATGATAAATACATATTGTCAAACACAAAAACACTTGCTTCATTTGCTTTATCAAGGCAGAGGTTAAAGTAATTTAAAATATCTTTTCCGCAGCGGTTTCCATCAAAATATACAAAATGCAAATTTTGATTTTTTGCTAATACAACAGGCAAAGCATCAATAATACTGCTGGTTATTTGTTCAATATTTTTTAGAAGTATGGGACGCTGATGACGCGGGTTT
>CAISYK010000056.1 GCA_903889605.1 uncultured Bacteroidota bacterium | reverse complement strand
TCTTCTTCTTGTTCTTCGTTACTATTATCATGGGAAGTTGTATAACTTGGATAGGTTGGATAAGCAATTTGGGTTTCATATATGTTATAACTTGGATTGCCCTCATATATAGTTGTTTTCGTTGGTTGCGTAGAAGAATTTGGATAGGAATAATCGTAATTATTATCAGGTTTTACCGTCCCTTTTTCTCCAGTCCAAGGATTAATATTCGGTTTAGTAGAATAATTATTATTGTTAGTATTATCGGGAGTAGTCCGGTAATAACCATTTACATACGTGCCATTTGATTTATAGTATCCATTTACATAAGTACTACTTGAATTTACCTGTGCAAAGCATCCAATTGTGAAAATGCCAATTGCGATTGTTAAGATGATTTTTTTCATTTTTTTTGTCCTCCTGTTTTTTTTAGTTTATGATTGTTTTTATGGTTTATACTCAAATTTGAAAAAGGTAACCCATTGATTTTTTAAATTTATTTCATGGGCAATTTTTAATACCTTTTGATTTTAATACTTGATAAAGCAAAAGGTAACCCGAAACTCAAAATTATTTTTGGTTACATTTGGCTTTTGGAAGTATATATGAGTATAAAGCGGTTATATAATTTAGATGAAAGCATTTTGCAAGGCATCCGATTGTCTGAAGATGATGCGCTTAGCCATTTATATACGGTTTGTTACCCGATTATCCGAAATTTAGTATTAAAAAACAGCGGGACAGAAGAAGATATTGACGATATATTACAAGAAGGGATTATTGTATTTTATGAAAAAGTAAAGTCCGGTAATTTTACGATTACATGCAGCATAACTACGTTCATTTATTCGGTATGCAGAAATATTTGGTTAAAAAATCTGAAAAAGAAAAGTTTAAATATTACATTCACAAAAACTCACGAAAGCATTGACTTTACAGACGATACATTAGATGAAGAAAACATACTTAATAAAAAACAAAAAATATTGTTGGAGGCATTGACAGAATTGGGCGACCCTTGTAAATCAGTTTTGACATATTTTTATTACGAACAGTTTTCAATGGAAATGATTGCAGAAAAATTTAGCTATACAAACGCAGATACGGCTAAAACTCAGAAATACAAATGTCTGAAACGGCTCAAATCAATGATGTTCCTGAAAATGAAAAAGAATATTTAATAATATAAATGATAAACGAACAAGACATAGAATTAATTGAAAAATATCTTTTCGGAAAATTATCCGAACAAGAAAAAGCTGCCTTTGAGCTACGCCTTAAAAACGATAAGGAGTTTGCTGATGATGTAGATTTTATGCGTGATTTAAAAATTAGTTCAAGTGAGTTTGGCAGGGGGGAATTAAAAAACAAACTCAAAAAAATAGCGCATGAACACAAAGCCATTGAGATAAAACAGAAAAACGGCATCAGAACTTATTTGGCTATAGCAGCCTCCATAATAGTAATAATAGGAATAGCCGCTTTGTTTTATTGGACACCTTCAAAAAATAATTCAAATAATATAGCAGAATTATCAGGGGATAGTATCGAAGTAAACAGGATTATTGCAAATTCTGCCGGTGGTACAAAAAAATTCAATATTAATACGGTGGGTGATGGATATGGTTATGCTGTAACTGATTCATCTGCCGGAAATAAATTACCAGTACTTACCATTCATTCCGCCAAATACAATAATCATTATTTATTTAGAGATACGCTATTCTTGTTTTTACCATCGGGAGATAGCCTCCGCTTTTATTTATTCACCGAGCAATCAAATCTCTTATATTTTTCACAAGGGAAAGAATTATTTTATTCTGTTGAACTAAAAAAGGATATGAAATTAACTCCAATTAAAAAAGTTGAGGATACGGATGTGATAAATAAGATTAAGAAGGTTATAGATAAAAACGGCAAGAACTAATTTTCATTATTCTTTATTTTAAATTTTTTCTAAAAGGGTTG
>CAISYK010000055.1 GCA_903889605.1 uncultured Bacteroidota bacterium | reverse complement strand
CTGCAATGGCTTCATTAAATTCATGCAAAAAAGACACTCCGCCTGAAGAAGGAGTTTCTTTTGAAGAAGTTTTAAAATCCGGCGGTGAATTTTCTTCATTTAGTAATCAAAGGATACTTACAAATGTTACTACATCTTCGGTGGCTGTTGACAGCGGAGTATGGAACTGCACTAACAGTACCTGGAATGTAATGCAGGGGAATCAGGATTTCCCGTTATATGACCCAAATGTTTCTGTTGTATATCCCGGAAGTTTATTACAAGGTGCTTCTTTGAGCAATGCCACACCTGATGTTGTTGCAGTAAAACGCGGCGGCGGTACAGTGTCTATTGATATAATTAATGGATCTGGATCTGTATATGTTGATGTGCTTGAAGTAAAGAAAAGTCTGATAACACAGGCTCTGAATGATATCATAGACGCTAATAATGAATTGATGCCGGCCCGATTTACTTTCCAGCATGAAGTTGTTAAAACAAAAGAAGAATTAGCCTTATCATTAGGATTAAACCTTGAAATAGTTCCGGTAACTGTAGCAGCAAACCTTTCTTTTTCTAATGAATCCAATATGAATCATTATTTGGTTGTATTAAAACAATCATTCTATACAATGAGTTACGATATCCCTCCTTCTTACGGTGATTTCTTTGATGCATCTGTTACGCCAATGGATCTTGCAAAATATGTTTCTCCAGGCAATCCGGCATGTTACGTTTCTGATGTAACATACGGCCGTGTATTCTATCTTCTTATTGAATCAACTTCTTCTCTTGAAAAAATAACAGCTGCCGTAAATGTTTCTTTCAGTAATGCCCCGGTGTCAGGTGAAATTGAAGCAAATTATTTATCTTCTTTAGATAATTTATCAGTAAAAGTTGTTGCTCTGGGAGGTTCTAACGCAAGTACTTTTTCTGCAATTTCAGCAAGCCAGTTAAGTACATTAACATCTCAACTGGCCCATTCAGCTGATTTAAAAGCAGGCGTTCCTCTTTCTTATGTAGTAAGAACTGTTTATAATAATAAATTGGTAAAAAATAAATTAGATATTGAATACACTATTAATGACTGCGCACTAGTACCTTAGGTATATAAAAAAACACGGTACATCAAAAATTAATCGTTTCTAATCGGTTGTAAAAACTAAAATTAGAAACGATTAATTATTAGTAATAATTATTAACTATACAAATCATGATAAAAACATTCTACGCTTTTGTTTTAACAACGGTGATGTTCATCCAATATGCTTCTGCGCAATGTGCAGGAACTCCTATGGTATTGACCCAAGCTTCCGGTACTTTCAGTGATGGAAGCGGCCCTGGTGTTAATTACGCTGACAACCTGAATTGCTATTGGCTTATTTCACCCACCGGAGCAGGAACAGTCAGCTTAACATTTACTTCACTTGATTTAGAGCTGTATTTATGTTCCGACAAAGTAAGAATTTATGATGGCAGCGATACATTGTCTGCGCTTATTGGTACGGCTTGCGGGGTTACACTGCCTGGAACAATAACTTCAACAGGAGGTACAATGTTAGTGCGTTTTACTTCGGATTATTCCTATGAAGGTGCAGGATGGGACGCTGCTTATAATTCTACTGCTGCACCTGCCGTATATTGCTCGGGAAACACAACTTTAACGGCTCCTTCAGGAAGTTTTACTGATGGCAGCGGATTGTCCAACTACAGCGATAACGCCAGCTGTACATGGCTCATACAGCCTCCTGCCGCAACCTCTATTACTTTAACTTTTAGTGCATTCAGTACACAAGCAGGACAGGATTTTGTAAAAGTATATGACAACTCAACCGGAACACCTGTGCAGGTTGGGTCTTACAGCGGTAATTCAATCCCTTCGGCGGTTACACTGCCTTCGGGCAATTCCATGATAGTTGAATTTACTTCCAATACTTCAGGAACTGATCTTGGATGGGCAGCCTCGTATACTTCTACGGAAGCACCTCCAGTATACTGCAGCGGAACTACCACGCTCACATCAGTTTCAGGCAGTTTTGATGACGGCAGCGGCTCTTCTAATTATAGCGATAACGCAGATTGCACCTGGCTCATACAGCCTATAAACACTACTTCCATTACATTATCTTTCAGTTCATTTAATACTCAGGGCGGAATGGATTTTGTGAAAGTTTATGATAACTCGACCGGAACACCCTCTCAAATTGGATCATACAGCGGAAGCAGCATTCCTTCTTCATTAACTTTACCCGGCAGTGCGATGTTGGTTAAATTTACTTCAAACGGTTCAGTAAACGATCTTGGATGGGCGGCATCATATACATCTATTAATACTACTGGTATTAACGATATATATTTAAGAGGGTCGGTCACTATTTTTCCAAATCCATTTCATCAGAGTGCTACTTTGCAGTTTTCGGCTCCTGAACCTGAAGCATGCGGGTTTATTATGTATGATATTTTGGGCAATTCTTTGAAAAAAATAGAGATACCTCCGTTTACCTCTTCAATTGTTATTGATGCGAAATCACTGCCGAATGGAATGTATTTTTATTGTATCACAAAAAATAACCTGCCTATTCATACCGGTAAAATGATTATTGAATAACAATTACAGTTTAGTTTTTCCCGCCTCCAGCGATTCAAAAATCAGAAAAATGGATCTAAATAAAAAAGAGGATTCCATTTTTTTGATTTTTATTGATACCGAAATTTTTAATACTCAAACGAAGTTTATTTTTCCCCTCAATGCAATGTATCCGGCATTATTGTAATTTTTCAATCTCAGACGTTTTATTCACAATCTCTCTGATAACATTATCTAACTCATTAGCTGCAATTTCAACTCTTGTAAGCACCTCTATATTTATTGGGTCGCTTGGATTATCAAATTTAAATAAACTTATTAAACCAAGCAGGCTTGCAATAGGTCTGCGCACTTGGTGAGACTGCAGGAAAGCAATTTCAGAAAGTTTTTCAATATATTTCCGCTGTCCTTCTTCGGCATTTTTCCGTTCTGTAATATCGCGTATTATTCCGCAGTAAAATTTTTCATTTTCGTTTGCCCAATGGCTTAAAGAAAGTTCGATTGGAAATTCGCTGCCATTTTTTTTTAGTCCGTAAAGTTCAAATATTTTGTCCTCTACCTGCAATCTATTTGCTGAAGCGTGCTTCTCAAACATAAGTGTATGAGAGGCCTTATAGCGCTCCGGCATGATGAAAGTTAGATGTTTTCCTAAAACTTCATTTGCG
>CAISYK010000054.1 GCA_903889605.1 uncultured Bacteroidota bacterium | reverse complement strand
TTTTGGTTGAAGACAACCGATTGAATGTAATGCTGATTAAGAGCCTGTTTTCAGAATACAACTTAAAATTGCAAGTAGCGGATAATGGAAGCGAGTGTATCAACAAACTTAAGGAAAATAAGTATAACATCATCCTTATGGACATGGAAATGCCTATTATGAATGGATATGAGGCTGCTGCTTTTATCAGGAAGGAATTATTAAATAATATTCCAATCATTGCGATGACGGCACATGCAATGGCTGGCGAAAGAGAAAGATGCTTGAGTTTAGGGATGAACGATTATATTTCAAAACCAATAAATGCAAATCTTCTATTTGAAAAAATGTATGAATTAACACTTAATACTTAATGTAATGAATAACAGCGAATCTGAAAACCGCAATTTAAATGTCTGCGACCTTAAGTATCTAAATGACTTGATGGGAGGAAAAAAACATTTGGTAAAAGGAGTGTTGGATGTTTTCTTAATACAAATCCCTGAAGAACTGCAATGCATAAATGAGGCAGTAACAAAAATAAATTATGCAGTCATCAAAGGGTATGCTCATACTATGAAATCGACTGTTTCCATCATGGGTATTTCTTGTCTTACTGATATTCTGCAGGAGATGGAAGATTTGAGTGCTTCATCAACGGATATTGAAAATATAATAATGCTGAATCAAAAGCTTAATTTAATCTGCAATAAGGCAATTGAAGAAATAGAAAATGAAAAGCACAACTATGTTTAATAATTATTAACACTAAAACAATTGGAAATGTTTTTGAAATACTTCAGGAAAATTAGGCCACTAAAAGAAATAATATTTATTGTAGAAGACAATGATGTGTATGCAAAATCATTACGGACCTTTCTGCAAATTCGTTTTCCTAAAATGAAAGAAATAAAAGTATTCCGCATTGGAGAAATGTGTTTAATGGAACTGCACCGTAATCCAACAATTGTGATCATGGATTATTATCTGAACTCTCAATATGAGGAAGCAGATAATGGGCTTGAAATAATAAAGCGCATTAAAAAAATAAAGCCAAAAACTAACATAATTGTTTTAAGCGCCCAGGAAAAATTCAATGTCGCCTTAGAAGTGATTAAAGAGCAAGACTGCATTTATGTGAAGAAAGACCAAGATTCATTTTGTAAAGTGGAGCAGTTAATTAAGGATATTATTAATGGCCAGACTGCTTTCGATTAGTAGAATTTAATATGAAGATTTAATTCGACTCAAATACTTTGTTTTAAAAAACTCCTTTTATTTTTATTAGTACTGCTTAAAAAGAATCATGATCGTGAAGGCAAAAAATAAAATCAATATTTTTATTGTAGATGACAATAAAGTTTTCTCAATGGCGCTTAAAGCAGATATAGAAGATGCTTTTGCAGATTTGGTTATTGAGATATTTACTTTTGAAACAGGGGAGAAGTGCAAGAGAAGGTTTATGCAGGTTATGCCTGAATTGGTTATTTTGGATTATTACCTAAACAGCGCAGATTTTGGTGCGGCTGATGGTATAAAAGTTTTAGACTGGATAAAGCAGGAGAACGAAGAAACAAATGTAATAATGCTGACCAGTGATGATCATATTGATATTGCACTTAAGTCATTGAAGCATGGAGCCTCTGATTATATTGTTAAAACAGAAACTCAATTCAGGAAAATTAATTATTCGTTATTGAATTTTTTTAAAATGATGGAGGCTAAGGTAGAAGCCAGACGTTATAAACGCATCCTTGCTGCTTTATTTATCTGTGTCGCACTTTTGATTATTGGGGTTACGGCAATTCAGATATTTATGCCGTCTCAATTATAATAGAAATTTATATCTATTTAGAATCCGGCAATAATGTCCGATTTCTTTACTTTTCTTGTTTTAAAAATCAGTTATTTTCAAAAGTAAACTTCTGCTTTTTGAAATGGTTAAAGCCTCGAACCTGAATATTATGCTTCAGCCTGTCTACTTGCCAGAAACTAATTAAATATCGATAATTAGTATTTGGGGTTGTTAAAATACAATAAATGTGTGAATGCTGTAATTTTTTACAAAAGTTTTGTAACACAATAAATGCTGAAGACAAAGACCTTTGCTGTTGTAAAACATATTGCTATTTGGAAGTCATTATAGAAATTTATGAAAAAGGAAACTAATATTTTTATTGTAGATGACAATGTAATCTTTGCTCTGGCACTCAAAGCATATATTGAAAATGCCTTTGAAAATCTGCTCGTGAAGGTTTATACTTTTGAGACAGGAGAAAAATGTCTCGAAAATTTCATGCAGGTGATGCCGGAATTGGTAATTCTTGATTATAATCTTAATACTAAGAGTAACATAGCTGCTAACGGACTAGAGATTTTGGACAAAATAAAAAGCAGATACATCGAAACAAGCGTTATAATGCTCACTAGCAATATTTCTCTTGATATTGCATTAGAGTCATTTCATCATGGTGCTTCAGATTATGTTGTTAAAACCGAATACCAATTTAAAAAAATTAATTATTCAATATCAAAAATTTTAACTGACAAGGAAATTGTTTTTCAAAAAGAGGAAGAAGGAAAAAGGGCTGTGGAGGCGATAATTGCCAACATTGAAAATGCCTTACAAAATGAAGAGAGTGAAAAACGAGCTGCAGTGTTAAGCATTACAAATAGTCAACTTGCCTTTCAAAAGAAGGAAGTAGAAAAACGAGAGGCAGAGTTGAACATTGCAAATATTCAAAAAGCTGATGCTGAAAAATCCAGGCTTATTTTAGAAAATATAAATAGAAATATTACCGATAGTATTATTTATGCTAAGCGGATACAACAAGCAAAACTCCCGAGAAAGGAGGAGATTTATGCTTCACTCCCTCAGAGTTTTGTTCTCTTTAAACCTAAAGATATTGTTAGCGGGGACTTTTACTTCTTTCAAAAATACAATGAAACGGTTTTTCTAGCAGCAGCAGATTGCACTGGGCATGGAGTTCCCGGAGCATTTATGAGTATGATTG
>CAISYK010000053.1 GCA_903889605.1 uncultured Bacteroidota bacterium | reverse complement strand
TTTTTCAGCTCTTTAACACCAACCAAAGATTTCATTTGAATGATTGCCACTTTATTGAGTTGTAACACCCTTTCGCTTTGCGGCAAACTTTGATTAGCATAATTAATTATTAATGGCTGGTGAAATATTATAAATCGTATCAAATTCTGCGAAATAATAATTTCTATTTTGTCTTGAACTTGTTATGTATATCAATATAAAAATCTAAACAAGCCAAGTGGCATGATATTATTGCTTCGGTATTTTATGCAGCGGTTAGGCGTTTCTTCTCAGGAAAGGGGCGCTTTGTGTTATGCTTCCTGTCTTTTAGGTCTTGAGAGAGTCCGTAAATTTTGTCTCGTTTTTATTCTTGACCTGCGGTTTTTAAGAAAGTCGCTAAATTCCTTGTCCTCCTCAGGTGTCAAAGGTTTGTTCACGAAAACAAAATCGTGGTCGTCCATTTTTTTATAGTTTGCCATGATTGAAATTTTTGAAATATTGTTTTACTAATCCTATTGCTTCAATTGTGTCAATAAACATTCGGTTACTATTGCCAAATTGCTTTGCTCCCAAGGTCTTGTGATAATGGTCGATTAATTGAGATTTGGAAATAAAAGAAACCACTCCATCATACCCCTTCTCAAACGATACTTTGCAGCCGAAAGCAACTAAATTTCCTGCAACCCCTCTGTAAAGTTTATGTCTGCCTTTATTAAATTTTGCACTCTCAATGAGAGGCATAAAAATATGGTCGTGCTTGTCCGTAAAACAGATTAGTCCTTGAATAATTGTCGAGTTGTTAAAAGTGGTCAGTTTGTAAATTTCGTTAGATGTGTCCTTAAATTCTTTGTCCCATTCAAAAACCCAATCTGCTTTTTTAATTTGCTTTTTGTCTTTAGAAAAAAGCTGTATTATTTCTGTATCAAACACCTCATTCGTAAGCGTATTCTCAATGGAATTCGTCAACTTATCAATTTTAAAGTCAAGTTCTATTTCTTCTCGTTTTTTCACAATTCAAAGATACGAAATTCGTGTCGAAATCCCTATTAATAGATGATTTTTTCAGGGTGCTATTTTTTTACGCTAACTACATAATGCGCATGTATTTACCAAAGCATATAACACAGCTTCGCCGCAGTCAGTCGCATTTTGGTCTGGTTAAAATAACATTTTTGGAATGTGAAGGTAGGGATTTTAAATAGAACTTCTGCTGAAAATATATTAAAAAATTAACGCATGAAAAGGTTCATTATTTAAATTGGAGGGAAATGATTTCATATCCTAAATCAGGCTTTAAAACATAATGTTATATTGATGTAAATTGTGGTGAGATATGGCAATGCGGCTATGCTTATGAATAAATAATTTTGAATGGCTGGTGACATTACAAATCTGACCAAATTATGCGAAAGAATAATTTCGGTTTAGGCCCATTGTTGTTTTGCTTTATATTTTTTGAGACCTTTGTCTCGAGTGATTAATATTAGTTCCTCAGATATTGCTTGGGAAATAATTAACCTGTCAAAAGGGTCGTTATGATGATTTGGTAATTCTGATAAAGTTATGAGATGGTCGTATGTTATTTGAACAATTTCAATTTGATTTCTGTCTGCATAATCAAATAACTCTTCGAGAGAAATATTTAGTATTAATTTACCGATTTATTTTTTGATAGTAA
>CAISYK010000052.1 GCA_903889605.1 uncultured Bacteroidota bacterium | reverse complement strand
GATGGAATCTCCATCTCTCACTTGAAAAAAAATTATTTTCCCTGCCAAGGGTTGCATTTATAAGTTGAATTTACGATTTTAAAAAACTAAAAGTGCGGAACAAATAATAAATTTCAACCGCAAAAACCCTTAAAACAAACGGAGATACAGTGTTTTCTTGATGAAAAACCAAAGTTGTTAAAAGTTATTAAAATATAGGAGGTATTTTAATATGGCAACGGGAAATAATGTGAAATTTCAAGTGAGGTAATTTCAAGAATTGAGTTTAAATATAAAATAACAAATGTTTTTGCCGTCTTATTATATTGTTGGCATTTACTTATCATAGATGCATGAACAAAGTAACGGACATATAAAGATGAGCCAGTTCAAGATTTTTTAAATAGTAACAAAATGAATTAGCGAGTCACAATTATTTTCCGAATTTCTTCATAATTATCCGTTTGGAAATTCAGGAAATAAACTCCGGGAGTTAAGCGTATATCAGCTATTATGATTGATTTTTGGTGGGTTCCAGCAATTTGTATTTCATCAGCAACTTCAGCGGCAGTTTCCCCAATTACATTGCTGATAATTATTTTAACATGCGTTGATTCTTTTAAATTATACTTCAGCTTTATCTCATTAACACATGGATTTGGAAAAACAGAAAGCTCTGGATTAATTGCACCATTTTCAACAATACCAACCTGCGGAACTTCAGTGCGCATGCTGTCGATATAACGGACAGCAGACACATTCAGAAGGCCTCCGATATCATTTGCGTCGATTTTCAAAACAGGGATTTTCATTCCTGCTGCCAGCCATTTAAATTCATATTTTAACGGCCGTGAAATCTTAGTTCCCATACCAAAGGAACTATAATAAATTGTATCAACAGCTTTAATGGTTGATCTTACCCTTAATGTTTGAAATATCCCAAAAGGTGTGGTTAATGTTCCCCAACCATCAATAAGATTTGAACGATGTCCTGTTTGTCCATAATATCCCATTCCCGGTATGTTCAACCCATATTTATAATCGCAGGAGTCGGAATTTAAATAATCCATAGGAAACTCGTAGATAATATCAACCTTAGAATAAAAAAATGGGATTGGTATTCCGTTGACTGTATAACCTGCTCCGATCTGTTTAAACTGTGATGAAGTTTCTTTAAAAAAATCGTACGCTGCTGAAATTTGTGTTCCGCCCGGCAATGAAAGTGAAGCAAATTCATAATTATCCCTGCCATAAGATGTATTACCCGGATTAAAGAAAAAATTAAATGGTGAAGTGAAATTACTTGGGGCATCAAACCTCTCATACTGCTGAGTGGCAGGAGTTAAAGATGAAAAACCCCAATTGTAATTTACCCCTGTAAGTGAAGGGTCAGCGGCTCCTATAGTACTATTTACACTAACTAATATGGAATCATTTTCATCCGGCATATCAGAAGATGTAATAGTAATTTGTGCGCTTAATAATGCTGAAATAAATATACCAACAATAAAAACTATGTTTTTTTTCATGGTAAATTAATTATGTTTAGCGAATATAAGAAATTTCAGGCAATATTTTTGCATTTATAAAGTTATTTGGCTTCTTGCAGTGAACACGTCAATAAATATGTATTTTTGAGACCTATTAATAAATTTGAAATTTGCTTATTTGAAACTAAATATTTTACGTTCCCAAATTTTCAAATTTTTATATTATTAAACTATTAAATTGATAAACTTATGTTGAAGAAATTATACTTATTTATGGCTTTATTTACACTTACAGGATCTGCAGTAAGTGCCCAACAAAGGCTGGCATGGCAGGAGCCCGGAGCGAAGGGATACGATTTAATCCAGTTTTCAGGAGTAGTAGTCGAAGGGGAAAATCTGCATCCTGTACCATACACAAGTGTCATTGTAAAAAACACTCACCGCGGTACTATTAGTGATTATTATGGATATTTTTCATTTGTTGCAAAAAAAAGCGACACAATTGAATTTTCCGCAATCGGTTTCAGTTCCGCCCAATATATTATTCCTGATACATTATCTTCAAATACTTATTCATTAATACAAGTATTAAGGAAAGATACTATCTATTTAAAAGTCACAGAAGTATACCCATGGCCTTCGAAAGAACAATTTAAACAGGCCTTTTTAAATCTTAATTTACCCGATAATGATTTAGCCCGAGCATCAAAAAATATGGATCGTTCCGATCTTAAAGATAAAATGGTTGGTATGGCGATGGATGCAAGCCTTAACTATAAATTCAGTTCACAAGAGTACCAAAGCAAACTTTATTATGCAGGTCAATATCCTCCTAACAATTTGCTGAACCCAATAGCATGGGCAAAATTTATCCAAGCTTGGAAAAACGGTGATTTTAAAAAGAAAGATTAACTCACCTTCCAACCTCTCCAAGGTAAAGGAACCTGCATTCGCACAAACCATTTGTTGCGGGACTTATGCATTATCTCTCTCTATCGTAGCGAGGGTCGTGGTTGGCTTATTTTTATTTCTTTCATCGTTTGCTGCACTTGCCCAAGATACTGCATCAATTTACGGCAGAATAATTAACAGTGAAAAAGAGCCGATTCAGGATATCAGCATTTCAATTTTAGGTTCACCGCAATCTCCTGTATATACCAATGAAAAAGGTGAGTATAGATATACTATACCGGCTGGTCAGGAGGTAATAATAGTTTTTTACAGCCTAAGTTACAAACAGGAACAACGCACGGTTAAACTCACGCCAGGTGAAAAACTGGAATTTAATAAAACCCTTACATTCAAAAATCTGATTAAAGAAGTGGTAGTGAGTGATGGGAGCCGTTTCACGGAAGTTACCCGGCTAGATCCTCTGCATATTACTCATATCCCAACTGCCAGCCAGGATTTTAATGCTATTTTATTTACATTGCCGGGCGTGTCAAGCAGAAATGAATTAAGCTCTTCATACTCAGTTAGAGGCGGTAATTTTGATGAAAATCTTGTTTACGTAAATGGTATTGAAGTATACCGCCCGTTTCTTGTAAGGTCTGGTCAGCAGGAAGGATTGAGCTTTGTAAATCCGGATTTAGTTTCATCCGTATTATTTTCTGCAGGCGGATTTGAAGCAAAATATGGCGATAAAATGTCATCTGTATTGGATGTTCAATACCGCAGGCCTCGAAAATTTGCCGGAACGGTTTCCGGAAGTTTGCTTGGAACCAATCTTCATTTAGAAGGCAGTACAAAAAATCACCAATTAACATGGTTAATCGGGGCGCGGTATAAAACCAATAAATATTTATTAGGCGGATTAGATACAAAGGGTAATTACAAACCATTTTTTGGTGATGTGCAATCCTATATTACATACGATATTACCCCAGAATGGGAACTTGATTTTTTAGGTAATTATGCAACTAACAAATACCAGATTATTCCTGAAAACCGCGAAACAGATTTCGGCACACTTAATCAGGCACTGCGTTTGAAAATTTATTTTGACGGGCAGGAGATAGATAAGTTTACTACAATGATGGGGGCTCTGTCAACTATTTATCACGACCATAATGACAAATTGAATTTGAAATTTATCGGATCCGCATTCAAAAGTAAAGAAAGTGAAACCTTTGATATACAAGGACAATATTATATTGATGAACTCGAAACAGATTTCGGGAAGCCCACTTTTGGTGATGTAGTTGCAAACAGAGGGGTAGGAACTTTTTTAAATCACGCACGAACAAATCTAACTGCCTATGTATTCAGTGCTGAACACAAAGGAACATATACAGCCGGAACCAAGCAATTATTATGGGGAGCTAAGTATTCAAATGAAATAATCAGCGATAAATTAAGCGAATGGAAATATATTGATAGTGCAGGCTTTTCAATACCAATCACTGATCCGCAGCAAATTATTCTGCAGGATGTTGTCAAACAAAAAATAAATATTTCATCTAACTGCGTTTCAGGATTTGTACAAGGAGTGTGGAAGAAAGAAATGAAAGACTCGTCGCTTGTTTCGCTCATAGGCGGGATTCGTGCTAATTATTGGGATTTGAATCATCAGGCATTGGTTGGCCCCCGTGCTACAATTGGTTTAAAACCCAGCTGGAAAAAGGATTTTTTGTTTAAGTTCTCAACAGGATATTATTACCAGCCGCCATTTTACAGGGAGCTGCGTGACTATAATGGAGCAATTAATTATAACATAAAGGCGCAAACGTCAATCCACTTTGTGTTAACAAGCGATTATAATTTTAAATCCTGGAAACGTCCTTTCAAATTTGTAGCTGAGGCGTATTATAAATATTTAGATAATTTAATTCCTTATGAAGTTGATAATGTCCGAATACGCTATTCTGCTAAAAATAATGCCCGCGGATACGCTACCGGAATTGATTTAAAAGTGAATGGTGAATTTGTAAGCGGGCTGGAATCATGGGCTTCAATGTCAGTAATGCAGACACAAGAAGATATAAAAGATGACTTTTATTATGATTATTATAACAGCGATGGCCAAAAGATTGTTCCTGGTTATACCTTCAATAACATAGCAACAGACAGTATTCGTCATGAACCAGGTTATATTCCGCGCCCTACCGACCAGCGGGTTAATTTTGGTTTATTTTTTCAGGATAAAATGCCTGGGGCTCCTGATTTAAAAATGCATCTCAATTTATTGTTTGGAAGCGGCGTGCCTTTTGGTCCTCCAAACTCGCCGCGTTACAAACAAATATTGCGGATGCCGCCTTACCGAAGGGTAGACATAGGTTTTTCTTATCAGGCATTGCGTGAAGACAGAAAAGTTAAATCTAAAAACCTTATCAATTATTTAAAATCAGTATGGGTAAGTTTAGAAGTTTTTAATCTTTTGGGAACCAATAATACCGTTTCCTATATATGGGTTGAAGATGTGACAAATCGTCAATATGCTGTACCTAATTATTTAACCCAGCGGCAACTGAACCTAAGGACGATCATAAAGTTTTAATCGTTACTTTTTTGCCGGAACTGTTATTAAAAATAAAGCTAAAAAATATGCAAATTTGAAAACAAACATATTAAATTTTCAAATTGCCAATTAACAAATATTCAAATTCAATTTTTATGTCATCATCTATCAATACAGAAGTACAAGGGAGTGTGTTTAAAATTACATTTAACCGTCCTGATAAATTCAACAGCGTAAGCCGTGAGATGGCATTGCAGATACAGGCTGCATTGGATACAGCAGCTTCCGACAAAACAATTCGTGCAGTTTATATTACCGGTAATGGCAAAGCTTTTTGTGCAGGACAGGATCTTGAAGAAGCAATGGATTTAAAAGGTCCGGGTATTGAACGAATAGTGCGTGACCTTTTCAACCCAATAGTTTTAAAAATACGATCCATCGAAAAACCTGTAGTTTGTGCTGTAAATGGTGTTGCTGCAGGGGCAGGTGCAAATATCGCACTGGCTTGTGATATTGTAATAGCCGGCATTTCAGTTTCATTTATTCAGGCATTCAGTAAAATTGGATTGGTCCCTGATAATGGCGGCTCCTTCTTTTTACCAAGATTGATAGGGTTTGGGAAAGCGTCTGCACTAATGATGTTAGGGGATAAAATTTCTGCCGTCGATGCAGAAAAAATGGGAATGATTTATAAAGTAATTGAAGATGATAAACTGCAGGAAACTGCCATGGCAATAACAACAACCCTTTCTGATATGCCTACCAAAGCTATTGGTTTTACAAAACGCATGTTAAATCAATCAATGAATAATACCCTTGCTGAGCAATTGGAATGTGAAGCTGAAATGCAGATTAAGGCTGCAGCAACCTCTGATTTTAAAGAAGGAATAAATGCCTTTTTAGCGAAGCGTAAACCTGTGTATAAAGGCGAATAACGAAAGTTTGTAAACTAAAGTATCACGCGGTCATTTTGACTCAATTGGTTGTCATTAAGCCTGTAATTATTGACCATTCAGAGAGTTTTCTCTCAATAGAAATAGTAAAGGCAGGACTTGTTGAAGGTAAAACTTTAAAAGGCAATGAGTTTTCTTTTTTGTATTTCATAAAATAGTTCACCGCACTCTTTCCATTAAAAATTAAATGATTAATCTGCGGATGATTTTTTAATAATATTTCTAAATCATTCGGCTCCTCCCCTATTATATCCGAATCCAAACTGCTTTCCCTTTCACAAGCCTTAAGGATATCCCACAGAGCAATATTGTTATTTAATAATAATGCTTGTTTAGTTTTATAATCACTAGAAAACGGCTGATTGAACAAAGTAAACATGATTTTCCAAAAAGCATTTCTGGAATGAGCATAATATTCATTGAATTTTAATGAATCTTTTCCAGGCATAGTTCCCAAAATAAGAATTTTGCTTTGTTCATTAATTATTGGCGGAAAGGAGAAAATTTTCATGCTGTTTGAACAGTATATTTATGCACTTTAGCTTTTGTTTATTAATGCCAATCAAAGGTAGAAATAAATGTTGTGTGCGTAGGTCATGCTGAGCCTGTCGACGTATGTGGGCAAGCCATCGCCAACCCTTCGACAGGCTCTGGGTGACAACACACGATTTGAGAAAACCCAACCCTTGAGTCGCATTAATAATGCGAAGACAAATGAAAGAATTTATTCGACTAAAAAAAATATTAAATTATTCTTTACTATAATGCTGGATAAATTAAATGCTTTTTAAGACCTTATCTGTTTTCTCAAGCATCTCATCAGTATAATCTAAATGCGTGACAAAGCGTATTGATTGCTTGCCAAAACCATTTGCTTTAATATTATTTTCCGCCAGCTTTTTGACAAAAAACTCAGGTTTCATTTTTTCAGTCAGGTTAAAAATAATTATGTTGGTATCAACTGGCAAAATATTGTCAACATAACTCAATCCGCTTATAATGCTGCTTAGTTTTTTTGCACGTATATGATCATCTTTTAAACGAAGTAAATTGTTATCCAAAGCATAAATGCCTGCAGCTGCTAAGTACCCGCCTTGCCTCATACCTCCTCCAAAAACTTTACGCATCCTGCGGGCTTTGCGGATAAATTCTTTATCGCCTAATAATACTGAACCGACAGGGGCTCCAAGCCCTTTTGATAAACAAACAGAAATTGAATCGAATAATCTGCCTATATCAAGGGGTGTATATGTGTTTTCAATTATGGCATTAAAAATACGCGCCCCATCCAAATGATATTTTAAATTATTTAGGCTGCACACATATGCAAGTTCCTGCATCTGCTTCAAAGAATAATAACTTCCGCCTGCTCTGTTGGCAGTATTTTCAATACATACAAGACTTGTTCGTGTAAGCCAGTCAAAATTTGGATTAATGTTTTCTAAAACTTGCTGTGCCGAAATTTGTCCTCGATCGCCATGTATTAATTTTGCTTGTGCTCCCGAATTAAAAGAAATACCGCCTCCCTCATAATTATATATATGTGCCGTAACATCACACAACACTTCATCACCAGGCTGTGTGTGTACTTTAATCGCAATTTGATTTGTCATTGTTCCAGATGGACAAAACAAAGCTGCTTCTTTGCCGAATAGTTTGGCAGCTTTATCTTCCAATGCATTAACTGCAGGCTCTTCACCAAAAACATCATCACCAACTTCTGCACTGAACATAGCTTCCAGCATCGGTTTTGTCGGTTTGGTTACTGTATCGCTTCTTAAATCTATAATCATATTTTTTCAGCTTGCGCCTCATCATCTCCTCAATTTTGCGGAGAGTGGCTTTTATTTTTTTCTAACAATCATTAAACCGTCCCTAACAGGCAATAGCATTTGTTCCGCACGAGTATCGTTGTGAATTTTTTTATTGAAGGCGTCAATGGCTTTGGTATCTGAATCCATCTTTTCCGCAGCATCCAGCACTTTCCCGCTCCACAGCACATTGTCAGCAATAATATAACCTCCGCTGCGGACTTTACCAAATACCAAATCGTAATACGCTGCATAATTTTTTTTGTCCGCATCTATAAAAACCAAATCAAATGTTTCCGTAATAGAAGGAATAATATCTAAAGCATTACCGATATAATAATTGATTTTGTTGGCTAATCCGGCTTCGTTAAAAAACGATCTAACCATAAGCTCTAATTCTTCATTAATATCGATGGTATGTAATTTCCCGTTTTCTTGTAAGCCTTGAGCAAGACAAATACCGGAATACCCGGTATAGGTACCAATCTCCAAAATTTGTTTGGGCTGAATCATTTTACTCAGCATGCTCAAAAGATTACCCTGCATGTGGCCAGAAAGCATACGAGGCATCATCACATTAGCATGTGTTTGACGGTTTATTTTTTTTAAAATATCTGATTCCGCTTGTGAATGAGCCAATGCGTATGCTTCAATAGTTTTGTCTATAAATTCCATTTTAATAGTTGTTTTACTAAGTACGAATATACATAATAGTATTGTTATGAAAAAAATCAAATTTTAGCTTTTGAGCCAGAAACCAGTTTCATTATTTAAATTTTATTGTGTGCTGTATCAATACCTTTTTCTCTTTTTAAAAGCACTATTTATACACCTTTGACTTTTATATTAACAGGCATCCGCAATTGAATTTATGATTAATCGGTCTAAATATATTCGTAGTTTTTTCCTTGGAAAATTTCCGTAGATTTTCCCTAATAATTTGCGATATTTGCTGCCTGTAAAATTAATCGATAATTTATCAAAAACAGATTCGTAAATTTGTAATTATTCGTTATTTGTAAATAATTCATGCGTTATCTGTAAACTAATTAAACAATAAAAAAGATGTCAGAAGGAAGACAAATTATTTTTTCGATGGTAAACGTGAGCCGCACGCTTCCAGCAGGTAAAACTATCTTGAAAGATATTTACTTATCATTTTATTACGGCGCAAAAATCGGCATTTTAGGTTTAAATGGTTCAGGAAAATCAACGCTTCTGAAAATTATTGCTGGTGTCGATAAAAATTATCAAGGTGAAATACATTTTTCTCCCGGTTATAAAATTGGGATGCTGGAGCAGGAACCGCAATTAGATAATACAAAAACTGTTATTGAAATTGTTCGTGAAGGTGCGCAGGAACACGTAAATATCTTAAATGAATACGAAGAAGTAAATAACAAATTTGCCGAGGAAATGACTCCTGAGGAAATGGATAAACTTATTAATCGTCAGGCGAAACTGCAGGATCAGATCGATCAGTTTGATTTATGGAATCTGGATAATCGTTTGGAGCAAGCCATGGAAGCTTTGCGTTGCCCAGAGAGCGATACCCCTGTTTTAAATTTATCCGGCGGTGAACGCAGACGTGTTGCATTATGCCGTTTATTGATTCAGGAGCCGGAAATTTTATTATTGGATGAGCCTACAAACCACTTGGATGCAGAATCTGTTGATTGGTTGGAGCAGCATTTAAAAAATTATAAAGGAACAGTAATTGCTGTAACGCACGATAGATATTTTCTGGATAATGTAGCAGGTTGGATTTTGGAGTTAGACAGAGGTGAGGGTATTCCATGGAAAGGGAATTATTCTGATTGGTTAGAACAAAAGCAAAAACGTTTGGCTCAGGAAGAGAAAACTGAAAGCAAAAGACAGAAAACTTTATTGAGGGAATTGGATTGGGTGCGGCAAGGTGCAAAAGGCCGTCAGTCCAAATCAAAAGCGCGTTTACAAAATTATGAGAAAATGCTTGGTGCAGATGCCAAAGCATCAGAAGATAAATTAGAGTTATTTATTCCGAATGGACCGCGGTTGGGCAGCGAAGTAATTGAAGCAATTGATGTTTCGAAAGCTTTTGGCGATAAATTATTATATGAGCATTTGAATTTTAAATTGCCTCCTGCCGGTATAGTAGGTATTATTGGCCCTAATGGTGCCGGTAAAACAACTTTGTTCCGTATGATCATGAAGGAAGAAACGCCTGATCACGGCGAATTTAAAGTTGGTTCAACAGTAAAGATTGCCTATGTTGATCAATCGCACACAGACATTGATCCAAACAAAACAGTTTATGAAGTGCTTACTGGCGGCAGTGAAAACATTGTGATTGGCGGACAAACATTGAATTCCAGGGCTTATGTTTCTAAATTTAATTTCAACGGTTCTGACCAGGGAAAAAAATGCGGAATACTTTCAGGCGGTGAACGCAACCGCCTGCATTTGGCTTTGACATTAAAAAAAGAGGCTAACGTTTTATTATTGGATGAGCCTACAAACGATTTGGATGTAAATACACTCCGCGCACTTGAAGAAGGTTTGGAGAACTACGCCGGTTGTGCTGTTATCATTTCTCACGACCGCTGGTTCCTGGATCGTGTATGCACCCATATCCTTGCCTTTGAAGGTAATTCGCAGGTATATTATTTTGAAGGCGGATATTCCGAATACGAAGAAAATAAGAAAAAACGTTTAGGTAACGTTGAGCCAAAACGTATGCGTTATAAGAAATTAACGGTATAATAATTTTGTTAGTTTAGTAATACAAATACTAATTTTCTGAAGAATAGTCGTGAAGGATTAATAATATTTTGTTCCAAATGGCTTAGCGCAAATTCTTATTTGATCCACCGAAAATTAGCTCAAAAAAGTAAATCAACTGTTTTTACTGCAAAAAAATTAATATTGTGGATTATGAATTACAATGGAAAGAAATTTGTTTCCGCAGCCGAAGCAGTAAAAATAATAAAGTCAGGAGATAAAGTTTTTATACACTCTGCCGCGGCAACACCGGTTGTTTTGATAGAAGCACTTACTGATAGGGCTAAGGAACTCAGCGATGTGGAATTATTGTCAATTCATACCGAAGGCCCTGTCCCTTATGCGCATGAAAAATATGCTAAAAATTTTACTATAAATACATTCTTCGTAGGCGCGAACATAAGGCCTTACGTTAACAGCGGCAGAGCAAATTATATTCCTATGTTTTTAAGTGAAATTCCTCATTTATTCAGGTCTGGAATTAAGCCGCTTGATGTGGCTATGGTTACTGTTTCAACTCCCAATAAAAAGGGGTATTGCTCCTTAGGCTGTTCAATTGATGTTTCAAATGCAGCAATTGATACAGCAAAATATGTAATAGCTGTGGTAAATCCCAATATGCCTTCTGTATACGGAAATGGGATCATTCATTTGGATAAAATACATGCAATTGTAAAATCAGATAACCCATTATTTTCCCTAATAACCAAAGAGCCAACTGAAGTTGAAAACAGAATCGGACAATTTATTTCTGAAATTGTTGAAGACGGTGCAACTCTGCAGATGGGAATTGGAGGAATACCAAATGCCGCGTTGGCAAATTTATACAACCATAAAAATTTGGGCGTTCACACTGAAATGTTTTCCGACGGTTTGGTAGATCTAGTCCGCAAAGGAGTTGTTACCGGCATGGAGAAAGTGACAGACTTTGGTAAAATTGTATCAAGTTTTGTTTTTGGAACAAAGAAGGTTTATGATTTTATTGATGGAAATCCAATAGTTGAACTGCGTGATGCCGACTACGTAAATGACACAAGAATAATCCGGCAAAACCCTAAAGTTACTGCAATAAACAGTGCAATAGAAGTAGATATTTTCGGACAAGTTTGTGCCGATACTATTGGAACAAGGCAATATTCAGGAGTTGGAGGACAAATGGATTTTATACGCGGCGCCTCACTTTCAAAAGGCGGAAAACCAATTATAGCTTTGCCGTCTACAACTAATAAAGGCGTATCCCGTATTGTTTCTACACTTAAAAAAGGCGCGGATGTAACCACCTCAAGGGCTCATGTTCATTATATTATTACTGAATTTGGTGTTGCTTATTTGTATGGAAAGGGGCTTAGAGAAAGATCGAAAGCTATTATCGAAGTTGCTCATCCTGATATAAGAGAACAACTGGAGAAAGAAGCATTTGAAATTTTTTCCGGGCTTTAAAATTTATTAAAAAAACTGACCAGATAAATATATTGTCATTAGCCGATAATCTATTTTTATCTATTTAGGTTTCTGCGTTCGCTGAACTAATTATGTTGGAAATTAGTATGATTTCATAATTTACTCTTATATCCGCCTGGATACAATATTATTACCTGCTAAACCACTTTTTATTTGTTTTTTTATTTCTCTCCTCCATGGACTTTATACATATATTAATTTGATTTTGGTCATATTTCATCCTGCCCATGTTTTTTTTCTTATTTTTGAAAGCCTATAATACGATATTCATTTTTCCTAAAACATAATATTTATGGAACGAATTACTTCTTTTGAACAATATCAGCAGGAATATAAACGCAGTGTTGAAAATCCTGAATCATTTTGGGCCGAACAAGCTGAAAGATTTACATGGCATAAGAAATGGGGTAAAGTTCTTGAATGGAATTTCGATGAACCAAATATTAAATGGTTCGTTGGCGGCAAACTGAACATCACAGAAAATTGCCTTGACCGCCACTTGGAAAAACGCGGAAATCAAACAGCATTAATTTGGGAACCTAATGATCCAAAAGATGAATCTCGAAAATTTACATATAAAGAACTTCATTCAGAAGTTTGTCGCTTTGCAAATGTTTTGAAAAAAAATGGGGCAAAAAAAGGTGATCGTATTTGTATTTATATGCCGATGGTTCCAGAGCTTGCGATAGCCGTTTTGGCATGCGCAAGGATTGGTGCGGTTCATTCAGTGGTGTATGGCGGTTTTTCTTTCAAATCTCTTTCAGACAGAATTCATGATGCCGAATGTAATATCGTAATTACATCCGATGGTGCATACCGGGGTGCAAAAGGTATTCCAATAAAAAGCGTTGTCGATGAAGCATTAGAAACATCTACAACAGTAAAAAAAGTGATTGTTCTTAAGCACAGCAATACTGAAGTGATAATGCAGAGCGGCCGTGATGTATGGTGGCATGATGAAATGAAAAATATTTCTCCAGATTGTACTGCTGAAATTATGGATGCAGAGGATATGCTTTTTATACTTTATACATCAGGCTCAACAGGAAAACCGAAGGGAGTTGTTCATACAACAGCCGGATATATGACTTACGTAGATTATACATTCAGAAATGTTTTTCAATATAATGATGGAGAAGTTTTTTGGTGTACAGCTGATGTGGGCTGGATAACAGGGCATTCATACTTAATATACGGGCCGTTGCTTGCAGGGGCTGCAACAGTTATGTTTGAAGGTGTTCCTACTTATCCTGATGCCGGAAGATTTTGGCAGATAATTGATAAATATAAAGTGAATATTTTTTATACTGCGCCCACAGCTATTCGTTCCCTTGAAGCAATGGGGTTGGATTTTGTTAAACCTTACAAATTGGATTCACTTCGTGTTTTAGGAACCGTTGGTGAACCTATAAATGAATTTGCATGGGATTGGTATAACGAAAATATCGGAAAGAAAAAATGCCCTATAGTTGATACCTGGTGGCAGACTGAAACAGGAGGCATAATGATTTCTACATTAGCAGGCATCACTGAAACAAAACCAGGATATGCAACTTTTCCTCTGCCTGGAGTTCAATTGGCGATTATGGATGAAAAAGGAAACGAAATGCAGGGCAATGATGTGGAAGGAAGATTATGTGTTAAATTTCCATGGCCCGGCATTATTCGTACGACCTATCAAAATCATAAACGATGCAGAGAAACATATTTTGAAACTTTCAAAAATTATTATTTTACAGGTGACGGCTGTAAACGCGATGAAGACGGTTATTATAGAATTACAGGCCGAGTTGACGATGTGATTAAAGTTTCTGGTCATCTGCTGGGTACTGCTGAAATTGAATCCGCAATAGATCAGCATCCCGACATTGTTGAAAGCGCAGTTGTTGGTTTTCCGCATGAAATAAAAGGCTGGGGAATTTATGCTTTTGTTATTAGTGAACATACTCGAAAAGATGTTGATAATTTGAAAAAAGAAATTATTGATACTGTTACAAAATATATGGGACCTATTGCTAAACCTGATAAAATCCAGTTGGTTAATGGACTTCCAAAAACCAGAAGCGGGAAAATAATGAGAAGGATTTTAAGGAAAATAGCAGAAAATGATTTAGAAAATATCGGTGATACTTCTACATTACTTGATCCTTCGGTAGTTGATGAGATTAAAGAAGGAGCGCTTTAGCTTATTTTTTTAAGACAAATAATTAACCGCTAAGACACGGAGGTGCTATGAAAAAAATCAAATACAGATTGCTTTGCGCCTTCGTGTCTTGCGGTAAAAACTTTTATGGTTTCAGGAAATCTAATTTGATATTATCACTAACGGCTTCTTAAAATTAGTTATTTCATCTGCAATTTGTAAAAAATACATACCTCCTGAAATATCTTTACTATTAAGTTTAACATTATGTTCTCCAGCAGAATAATTTTCTTCCCCCATATTATAAATTGTTTGTCCTAAAACATTTAGAATAGATATATTTATTTTTTTTGCTTCCGTTAATGTAAAAGAAATGTTTATTTGTTCACCTGCAGGATTAGGGAATAGCTGAAATGAGGATTTTATTTCATCCAAACTATTTATTCCTGCATTCACATCTAAATTTATATCATCTATGTAAATATTGTTTCCTCCATTTGAAGTGTAAACAAATTTAAACCGAAAACCCGAGGTCATATAAGTTGCCGGAATTAACACAGAGGCTTGTTTCCATTCACTGCTGGATGCCGGTATGAAAGGAGATGCGGTGATTGATGATGTTTCTAATACAGGGCTGACAAGATTCAAACGCTGAAGCCAGGAGTTATTACAATTATTGGTAATGTATAATTGTAACCGATCGCTGCTGCTCGAATCTTTTTTTGCATAAGCATACCTAAAACTGATATTCAAAGGTGCAGCACCGGTTAAATTAATTATTTTGCTGTACAGCTCATCTTTAGTACTCATTGTGTTATTAAAGTTATTAAGCATTACTGACTTCGTTCCGCTGTATGATGCCGTGCTGGTGAGCTGCCAAGTGTTTATTGTATCAAAGCTGTTAGAGAACCAATCCAAACCATCAAGTGAAGCTGTTGTTTCAAAGCCTTCAGTAAATGGAAATACGCTGCCTGTACTTGGCAAAACAGAAACGTAGTTTGATTTGGTAATAACCATTGAATCAATTCCATTTATAACTTTTAATGTTACATCATATTTACCCGGTGCAGTATAAGTAATAATGGGACTATTTGCGTTTGAGGATGCTGGATTTCCTCCAGGAAATGTCCATTCAGTATTTGTAAATGTACCATTATAAGAAGTATTTGTAAATGTAATTATATTAGACGAGCCTTGGCAAACAACTGTTTTATTACTTGTAAAATTTGCTTTACACAGCGGCGCAGGAAAATTTAATACACCTGTTGCTGCAAGGTTAGCAGGCTGCCACAAATTGTTTCTGTCGGCGATTGTATCGTTTAAACATGCCTGCATTCTTGCTTTTTGACCGAATGTGAACATTCTATTGCAGTATGAATAATCCATTGCGTTTTGAACGTTATCTACAGTATTGCCGCATGATGCTCCATTTAAGTTACAGCTCAGCCAGCCGATTGTCGGCGGAGTGTCAGCAACCAAATCATCAATACTGCAGTCTTTATTGGGATCTGCACAAGGATAATAATAAAAGCCCGGAACATTGTTGCCGCCCCATATATGCTGCAGATTCAAATAATGTCCGCACTCATGTGCTAAGGCAACAGACTGCGTATAGTTGGAGGCGCCTATACTTCCTATATAATTGTATCCAACTACAATACCATCCCATTGAGGGATGGTATCTGCATCAGCCGGCCAAACACAATGTCCGGCAAGACCTGCGGCATTTGATACGATATACACATTCAAATATTTATTCGGCGGCCAGTGGACAAGTGATTTAACCGAATGATCACCGATTGTAGTTAATGGTGATGCAATGCGGGTTATTCCGCTGGTGCAGCTGCCATCCGGGTCTAATTGTGCTAATCTGAATTCAATACCGCAGTCGGCATGTAATGGTTTAAATGCAGAAACTATTGAGCCAGTATCTGCTAATTGTTTGCGGAATGTTTTGTTTAATATGTCCAGTCCATCTAAAATTTGTGCGTCAGATATATTTTCAACACCATAATTATGGATTACATGAAATACTATAGGGATAATATATACAGCTTCACGTGTTTTTTTATTGTAAAAATCAGAAACAAATTTATGAGTAAATTTTTCTAATTCATCATCACGTTTTATAACTGCTTCAGCAATTTTGGGATTTTGTTTTAATGTTGAAATACGCAATTCATCAGCTCCGCAATGTTTTAAGCTATCCTGGGCAATAATATTTATTGCTGCAAAAGAAGTAAGTAAAAGAAGCAGTATTTTTTTCATTTAGAATATTTTTTGCTGCAAAATTAAGTATAAAGTATGATAAAAAAGTTATTACTAAAGTTAACCAAGGTTTGAACCTGCAGCTTTAGCCATAGGTCAATGACAATTGGGTAAAGCTTTTTCAGAAAAAAATTACAGCCATCTGTATTTGTCAAACTCAGGTTAACCTGCAGCACATGCAATTATTCTATTTTATCCTGTTGAATCCTTTGTTATAAAAATGATATTAAAAAAGGTTAAAAATTTATTAGTTACTGAAATTCCCTTATCTTCGTAAACTCAAAAAAATGATTACGTGTCTGATAGTTTAGTCATAATACCAACCTATAATGAAAAAGAAAATATAGAGCGAATGATTCGCAAAGTATTTTCTTTGGCTTATCCGTTCCATTTATTGATAGTTGATGACGGCTCCCCAGATGGAACCGCAGCTATAGTAAAACAATTGATGCATGAATTTCCCAATAAATTATTTATACAGGAACGAAAAGGAAAATTAGGTCTGGGAACAGCCTATATTCATGGTTTTGGATGGGCTTTGCAGCGAAAGTATGAATATGTTTTTGAAATGGACTGTGATTTTTCTCATAATCCTGATGATTTATGCCGTTTGCGCGAAGCCAGTATAAATGGAGCAGATATGGCTATTGGATCCCGTTATGTAAAAGGCGGCAAGGTAGAGAATTGGCCTAAAGCTCGTATATTGATGTCATATTTTGCTTCAGTTTATGCTCGTATGGTGCTTTGGATTCCTATTCATGATACTACAGCAGGTTTTATATGTTATAAACGCAAAGTACTTGAGAGAATCAACTTTGATGAAATAAAATTTGTTGGTTATGCTTTCCAGATAGAGATGAAATATACTGCATACAAACTTGGATTTAAGTTGGTAGAAGTGCCTATTACATTTACAGATAGAACAGAAGGTGAATCTAAAATGAGCAAAGGTATTTTTAAGGAAGCTTTCTGGGGAATTTTGAAAATGCGTTTTATGTCAATTTCCTAATCATTTTATTCTCTGTTCCTATTGGTATGTACTTTATTTTCCCCTTAAAAATAAAAACATTAAGAATTTCAAAAACTTTATTCTATGAAAAAAATTATTTTTTGCGTCAGCCTTGTTTTTGGTCAGATGTTGTTTGCGCAAAACGAAAATCATTTAGTTAATCTTAAACAATTAACTTTTGGGGGTGACAATGCGGAAGCATATTTCAGCTTTGACGGAAAAAATTTATCTTTCCAATCCAATTATAAAAAATGGGGACTGAACTGCGATCAGATATTTAATATGAATATTGCTGAAGCGGAAAAAGACACATTGTATAAACCATCAGAAATAAGTTCAGGAAAAGGGAGAACAACATGCTCTTATTTTTTACCTGATGGGAAACATATCATTTACGCTTCTACGCATAAAGCTGGAGATAACTGCCCTGAAACAGGCGACTTAAGAAAAGGGGGGAAATATCTCTGGCCTATTTTCAGTTCTTTTGATATTTTTATTGCCGACCTTAAAGGAAATATTACTAAACAATTAACCGACTCCCCGGGTTATGATGCTGAAGCAACAGTTTCTCCAAAAGGAGATAAGATTGTTTTCACATCAACGAGATCAGGTGATCTGGAACTTTGGACAATGAATATTGATGGTTCTAATTTGAAACAAATAACTCATGAATTAGGTTACGATGGTGGGGCCTTTTTTTCGCCCGACGGCAGTAAACTTGTGTTCCGCGCATCACGCCCTAAGACCGAAGAAGATGTTAAAGAATATAAAGATTATTATGCACAAGGTCTGGTAGCGCCTACTAAAATGGAAATTTTTGTCTGCAATGTTGATGGCTCTGATTTAAAACAGGTAACACATCTTGGTAAAGCCAATTGGGCGCCGTTTTATCATCCTTCT
>CAISYK010000051.1 GCA_903889605.1 uncultured Bacteroidota bacterium | reverse complement strand
TTGCCATTTTAATGCGGCCAAATATGCCATGCATGTTTCATTGTCTTTGAAATGTTTACCAAAGTCAATTGCGTTTACTCCTTTGAATAGATTTATCATGACGCAAATATAGCGTTTTGTGCCTTATGTATATAAACCTATTATTATAATAATTTCAGATTCCAGGTTTCAGCATATTATGGGGGAAGCGCCGGAATAAAAGACACAGAAGCAGATACCTTGAAATTGTCGAATGGTTCATTCGGAACTCCTACAGCATTATATGAAGCAAATTTTCAATATAACAACAAAGGCATTTCGGTAAGAGGTTTATTTACCGCAATTCAAATTTCTGATGCAGAAAAGCTGAATAATGCTTATGGTAATAATGTACCCGAAGCAGTACTCGGATATTACGGCGAAATAGGATACAACTTATTTCAATTATCAAAAAAGCCAGAAAAGAATTTAACTGTATTTGCCCGGTACGAGAATTTAGATATGAATAATAAATTACCAAAAAATGGAATCGCTGATAAAACTCTCAATCAAACATATATTATCGGCGGCATAAGCTATCAGCCTGTTAGAGGGGTAATTGTTAAAGCCGATTATGTTTTTAAACAAACTGGCGAACAAAATCCTATTTTAGTCGGAGTACCCGATCCTGACTTCAAAAAAGAACAAGGCTTTTTTAGTTTAGGTGTAGGATATAGTTTTTAATATGCAAAACCGGAGGGAATTCATAAAACAATCATGTTCATTATGCGCAGGAATTGCCGGTTTGGGGATACCAACGACACAGTTGACAGGCTGTGCACCAATGCCGATATTTAAAGCGGAAATTAAAAAAAACAGTGTCCAGGTTCCTCTTTCTTCATTTATTGAATCTAACAATATGATTACTGTGAGCATCAATCAGATGGAATTCAATATTTTATTGATAAAAAAATTTGATGGAAATTTTGCTGCCCTCGAAATGAAATGCTCCCACCAAGCCAACCCTCTAACTGCAGGAAAAACAGGCTTGTATTGTTCCACTCATGGAAGCGCATTTGATTTGGAAGGTAATGTTACCAAAGAGCCTGCTTTGCTGCCATTAAAAATATATAAAACCGAATTAAATAATTCATCGGTGGAAATATTTTTATAGCAGTAATAACTGAGAAACCAGGTTAAATCGCCAGGAATAATTATGAAATTTTTATTATTATGGCAGGCAAGGACTGAGAATGTTTAGGAGCAGAAAAAAATGAAAATCTCATATTAACGAATTAAGGAAATATTTCCTTTTTTAGTTATTTCATTACCGCCGAAAGTCTTTGCTTTTATATAATAAACAAACACTGCTGGATCTAAAGCTTTTCCTTTAAAGTTTCCATCCCATCCTTTAGAGGCATCTTCAGTTTCAAAAACTTTCTCTCCCCAGCGATCGAAAATGGAAATGGAAAACGAAGAAACACAAGGCGGCCACCCCTGCAGAGTAAATAAATCGCTGTGTCCGTCATTATTAGGTGAAAAAGCATTTGGAACTTGTAAATTACCGCATTCAACAGGAATAGGAGGCGTGGCTTTTAATGTCCAAGGAGCAGAAGTATTTATGCTGGTTACAGTTACAGCATTTGCAGCTAAATTCAATGTCCCAGTTGTAGAGTTCTGCCACTGTGTACCTTCCCACATCCATGCATGCAGGCTGTCTTCATTTATGCTGTTTGTACTTCCTGCTATACTAGCATCCCACTCTTCATCACGATAAGTAAAAGTCATATCAGCGGTAGGATTTGCAGAATAGTCATTAATATTAACGCTCCAGAAGCGGTCTAAACAAACAGCAGCGGCCTCCCCGTTGGCATCATTCAAATCTGTAACACCTGTAGGTAATGGACGGTTGTTTGTAGCCGCAGTAACATCAGTAGGATAAGTTGCAACTGAAACATTTCCAATTGTATTTTGTGTGCCGGCAGAAGTAACATTATATTTGAAGGGAATATCAACGCCGGAAACTGTTCCAAAAGGGTAGGTATAATTACTACTAGTATTTCCGAGGTTCCACTGAATTCTTCCGTAACCGGGGGCAGTGGTTTCGGAAATGATATATCCGCCGGTGTTTGTGATAGCTGAGGCCGCAGGATTAGTAACGATTACGGTATTGCTGTTAAGATCGAAAGGATTGGTATGCAGCATTAAAGCTCCGGAAGTACCTCCTACAACAGTATTGACGTTTAAGGTTTTTGTACCTAATCCCTGACAGTCTAAATTATTAAATGTTGTTGTTTGTGTACCTGATATATTTTGAGCCGCACCGTATAAAATAACAGTTCCTGTAGTGGGATCTAGGCAGCCTGTTGGCTCTTTGTTAGTCCAATCGCCAGTCAGGTATATTTCACCTTTATTATGAATTTTACCTGCTAAATCGTTCGTTACATGACCGTCGACATATAAAACAGTGGTTGGATATACTGTAATATCAACTCCTCCGTTGTAAAAATTAGTTTGGGAGAAGGACAATAAAGACGTTAAAAGCCCTATGCTTATTAAAAAAACAGAGCGAAATTGGGTAAGTAATAAGTTTGAAGTAAAAAATGTTTTTCTCATTTTTTTTAGATTAGATTAGATAAAGGTAATATATATATTTTATTTTTCCGTTTTAGAACCAATATTTTTTTGAATAGTTTTAATTCTGTTATCAAGCAGCAGGTATTGTTGTTTGAGATCTTTGTTTTCTATTTCAGATCTTTCATTTTTCATTTTTAATTCCTCAATTTCCTTCTGTTGCTCCTGCATGGCTTTCACAATAACAGGCAATAGTTCATTATATTTTACAACTTTAGATTGATCAGTATCTTTTTTAGTAATAACCATGGTGGGCAGAACTTTTTCAAGTTCCTGCGCAATAAATCCCATCTGCGTTCCATTCATTCCATC
>CAISYK010000050.1 GCA_903889605.1 uncultured Bacteroidota bacterium | reverse complement strand
TTAAATTTTCTCTAATTCTGGCAGTCATTCTCCTATAATAGCGAGCAAGACTTGAAGCCCGTATATAGGCATTTTCACCATTAAATTCAAAACCAAGGTACTGCATGTTTTTTTCTTTAGCGGTACCAGAGGCTCCATCAAACCCTCTGAGTTTTCCGTTGCCATCATTTTTAAAATGTGTTATTTCAGTTTTACTATCATTAATTTCTAAATGATAATTAACAATTGCTTCTAGAATAATTCCCTTTACTTTAGAAGCATCTTCAGGATTAACAATAACTACAATGTCATCACAATATCTACGATATAATCCTCCTAACTTACGAATCACTTGATTTATTTCAACGTCAAAATCTATCATATATATATTAGAAAGGCACGCACTAATCGGTGAGCCTTGGGGAACACCGCAAATCTGTCCATTCCTTGTACTCCCTGTAACTTTATTCCTGAATTCGTTTTTTTCAATCATTCCTCCCTTTCTTACTTTTTCTCGGAACTGTTCAGGTGTGCATATTCTATCAATCCGTATTTTATTTTCTCTTTTTGAAATAATATCAAACTCCGCTTCAACCCTTGCTTTTTGGACAGTAGTATAAGACGTGACTGATTTGTATACATTAAAATGGTCTTCTGGTAATCTTTTTTCTTTCAATACAATACTCCACATCTTTTTTAAATGCTCATGGTCAAGCCCATCAAAAAAGCTAGTAATATCAAAGGCCAATGCAACACAATCACCCTTTGATTTAATATATTCAAAGACCTCGTGTGCGAATTCAATATTACTTTTATTCTTTTCCAAGTATGCTAAAACACAATCATAAATACCTAATTCTCTTGTTTTTTTATCGTAATTTTCTGTAAGCACTGTGGAGTACCAAGAATATATAAATGCATCAAAGTGACTTGCGTAGGCTATGGGTCTTTGTTTATTATCTAATTTGCGAACTGGTTTTCCTTTTTCATTAAATTCTCCTGTCTTTTTATATCGAGGGAAAACAATGTCAGATTTTATAAATGGATAGAATGCGTGTTTTGCGACTTTTCGAGGGTCAGAAAAAAATGTTTTTAAGTCGGAGATGTTGCTTAAGAAATTTATCTTGGGGTCAAAATGGAGGTATCTTCTCTTTTTGCTGATTGCGGCTCTTTTTTCCTTTTCAATCCATTTAGTAAAAAGAGCCGCATCCAACATATATAATTAGATAAAAATATTCTGCAAAGCCAAAGACTCAACGATTAGCGTGCATCGCCTTTTGAGGGGAAGAGTCTTTGGCGCAAGCAACCCAGTGGTCACCAAAACTTTCGGAATGCGAGACTAAATCGCAACCTAACGCCTATAAACTATATAAATACAGCAGAAATGATAAATGTACTTCTGAGATTCTTAATACAGACTGGAATAAAGCTATTTAAATCAACATTGATTGATTTATTTGTAACCTTACAGGCAGACTATACGTTAAACATCAACCCTCCCAACACAAATTTACATCTCATCGAAAGCATAGCAAATTTACTAAAAAAATAGGATATTGCAATAAAAAATGAATTACCATTTTTTTTCAACAGTCACGATGAATTTGTTCTTTTAAACTATACAAACAAAGCTTTCTTCAGATGACTATTAAGCAAATACTCTTAGATTATTTTGCCAGTCAGCATTTCTGTTAATGTATTTCATTCCTCCCTCAACTTACTAAACATGCTCTCAACGGCAGGCTTGCAAATCTTTTCATGAAAGTCTTCATCGAATAGCATCTTGCCATGTGGTTGAATAACTGATTTTATTCTTTGTGCCAGGTCATAATAATCATTCAGTACAAGAGTATATCCCATCTTGATATTCTTTATAAAATCAGGATGCTCCGTCAGCAGGTAAATATGTTTTATGACTGCCTCAGCATCACCGCTTGGTT
>CAISYK010000049.1 GCA_903889605.1 uncultured Bacteroidota bacterium | reverse complement strand
TCTGCCTTACAAGCAGAGGGTCACTGGTTCGAACCCAGTAGTTCCCACACTACAGGGCAACAAGTCATAAAATGATTGTTGCCCTTTTTTATTGCCCCTAAATTCATTGATTTTACGGCATATTCGGTCAATCAGTTCATTTACTTTTGTGGTTCGAACTTGATTATTTATAAACTGGAACTTTTCAGGGAATATCGAACCAATAATACGCTGTTTAGTCGGGGAATCTGCTTTGTCATAGGCAATATCAAGGTTTTGAACCACTTTTTTGCAAGTGTTAATTAACTTATCGTGAGTTGTTGTGCATGAACGTAATTTGTTCTCATCATTTGTCAAATGAATTAAATCCTCCTCCAATTTGATTTTCATTTCTTTGTATTCGGTTGGATTAAGTTCGCCATCTAACATTAAAATTTGTGCGTTTTTAAGACGTGTTTTATTTTTTTCTATTTCTTTAGTAACCTTTTCAATTTCAATTTTACTCACTCCATTTCTTGACTTCAATTTGTTTTTGAGGTTCTTCATAAATAACTCAATTATTGGAAGGTGGAAACGTATCATTTTTAATTTTTTTGCAAATTCTTCATTTGTATCAATTGCCTTGATTCTTTCTTTGCAACCTTTACTGCAATGGTAATAGTGGAATTTTTCGCCTGACCTTCCCGTGGATGCAGAACCAGTTAAAGTCCTTCCGCATCTCGGACATTCTAAATACCCTCTTAATGGCAGTTCATCACGCACCGTTTGAACTTTGTTCGGGAAATTCCTTTTCCTACCGGCTAAAACTTCTTGAACTTCATGAAAAACACTTTCTTCAATGATTGGTTGATGAATACCTGCAACCCATTGAGCAGGTTCGTCTTTATAAGCATGAACAAATATTTTTCCTATGTAAATTTTATTTTTTAATACTGAAGCAAAAGCATTTTTAGTTAGTTTAAGTCCTTCTTTATATAGTTTTTTCCTTAACTCCTCAATATTGAATAATCCTGTTGAAAATTCTGCAAATGCCTTTTTAATGATTGCTTCTTGAAACCCGCCTTCGGGAACAATTATTGGTTTGTCTTTATCATCTCTTGTGTTTTTATACCCTTTTGGGAAATGACCTAACCAACGTCCCTCTTTTTTAGCTCTGCGCATTCCATGAAAAACATTTAATGCCCTCCTGTCATTATCAACTTCAGGCGCAGCTAAATAAATTGCCAGCATTATTTTTTGTTCCGGTATTTCAAAATTGAGCGGTTGCTCTATGGCTTGAGGTTCAACACCGAATTTTTGTAGTGCTTTGATTGTAATGTATGCTTCTGCAATATTACGAGAGAATCTATCCCACTTTATAAATATTAATAAATCTACCGAAGTACTATTTTTTTTTAGGTAGTTCATTATATTTAACCATTGAGGACGATTAAATGATTTTCCGCTTTCGTCATCGTGATAAAACGCAACGACTTCGATATTGTTTTGGTCGCAATATTTGTAGAGCCTTTCTTTTTGGTCAGCAGGGCTATATCCATTGTTTTGTTCATCGGTAGATACACGAGTGTAAAGAATAGCTCTTTGTTTCATAATAATATTTTATGTGATTTCGTCTTTGTTTTTAAGGTTTGCTCTATCAATAATTTCGTTCATGTTATCAACTCCGTTTTTCTCTATGATTGCTAAGGCTATATCAGCCATGTTATCTAACCAATCACGGATTTTGATAAGCTCTTCATCGGTGTAAATAATTTCACCATTAGCAACTGCTTTCCGGCATTCTGCTAATGATAATTTGCTATTTTCAGTTCCAAATTTCATATTAAAATTGGTGCTGAAAACAGCATATAAACAGATGAAAAAGAACAGATTTGATTCCTAAAAAAGAATCACGACTTAGAATACAAATATATTGATTATCAACAAGTTGCAACCATTTTTTTAAAAAATAGTTATCACCCCTTAATTGATTGGGGTTCAATTTTTGAAGAGAAAGTATGATTGAAATTTTGCTCATCGCTTTTATAATTATAAAGCAAATGTGCGGACGTTTTTAAAATCTCATTTTAAAATTATGGAGTGCTATTTTAATAATGAGATTATTAAATGTTGGTAGCAGTAATAATTATTTGTGGTGTTTTATGTGTTCTTGTTTTTGTTTTTTTTAATTAGCTCATCTAAACAATCAACTCCGTTTTTTTCAAGGTACTCTAAAGTTATATCAGCAAAATAATTCCCATGCTGCTTTGTGGAATTATGCTGGTATCTCTAGTATCAGCGCATATTATAATAACACCCTTCTTGTCGTGGATTATTTGGGCAATGTTGCT
>CAISYK010000048.1 GCA_903889605.1 uncultured Bacteroidota bacterium | reverse complement strand
CTTGTTTTCTAGAATGCCATTTTGGGGCCATTAACGACCTTTTTTCTTATTGCAAATTTTCTTTATCATTTAACAAATCGTCTCCGCATTTATTGACCAAAAGCATGGTTGCTTATTTAATAATAAGGTTTACTTTTGCTGTTCAAAATAATGAAACACCACAGAAATCCTTAATCAAAAAATTATGAAATATGCACCTCCGGTTCACGTCACTGGCCTTAAATGCGAAATTTGCGGAACAACCTATAAACACGGCAATATATTTACCTGCCCGTCCTGCGGAGACGAGGGTATTTTGGATGTTCAATATGATTATGAAAGCATATCCGCTGCATTAGCAAAAGATCCCTTAAAAAACCGGGCGCAAAACATCTGGAGATACAGTGAACTGCTTCCTGTATCTGCTGATATTGCACGGCCTCATTTATTTGTAGGCTGGACACCTGTTTATGATATCCCCCGACTGGCAGAGGCTTTCGGCATCAGGCAGTTTTTTCTGAAAGATGAGGGGCGCAACCCAACCAACTCTTTTAAAGACAGAGCAAGTTCCGTAGGTGTTCTCAAAGGAATCGAGTTCGGATTCAACCAAATTGCCTGCGCATCAACCGGTAATGCGGCCTCTTCTCTGGCAGGTCTTTCGGCTGCCACAGGCTTAAAGAGTTATATTTTTGTTCCTGAACGTGCTCCGGAACCTAAGGTTACACAGCTTCTTATTTTCGGAGCAACTGTGCTTCGCGTCCTCGGCACTTACGAACAGGCTTTCGACCTATGCAAAGCTGCTTGCGAAAAATACGGTTGGTATAACAGAAACAGCGGCAGCAATCCTTTCCTGGTTGAAGGCAAAAAAACAGCTGGTTTGGAAATAGCAGAACAACTCAGCGGAAACATGCCTGATTGGGTGGTAGTTTCAGTTGGTGACGGATGCACCATAGGCGGCATAGGCAAAGGCCTTCAGGAAATGTATGAATTGGGAATTATTGACCGTGTTCCGCGGTTGTTAGGTGTTCAGGCTGAGGGTGCAAGACCTATGGTGGATGCATTCATCAGCGGAAAAGACCTTATTCCATCCGATACAAACACACTTGCGGACAGCATAGCTGTGGGCACCCCGCGCAACTGGAGAAGGGCATTAAGACAAATCAAATTATCAGGCGGAGAAATGATTGCAGTGAGTGATGAGGAAATACTTGACGCAATGCGCACTACAGCACGCTTAGGAGCGGTATTCGGCGAACCGGCTGGAGTTACTGGAACCGCAGGTTTAAAGAAAGCAGTTGAAAAAGGAATTATTAAAAAAAATGAATCTGCATTGTGCATTATTACAGGAAACGGGTTAAAAGACATACAATCTGCAAAACAAGCTGTAGGAAAAGCTCTTGATGTTAAACCTACTTTGGAAGGCTTGGTAGATGTTATGTCAAAAACATAATGCTGTTCAAATTATAATCTCAAAGTTTAGGTGGAAATTTACCACAACTCTTATGGGGTGTACGACAAATATACCTAATAATAATTAATTTTAAGAAACCCCCGCACATATTTCGACAGGCTCAATATGGCTCGTGTGCGGTCAGTATGAGCCTGTCGAAGACCTTGGGGAGCATTTATGTTCGAAAGTTCCTTAACCTAATAACATTGCTTTATGGACTAAATAAAAATATTTGGGGATATTTGTCATACACCCTTCTTATGTTTACCTGCTGAGTGAAAGATGTAATAAGGCTATTTTCAAGTGGACGCTGCGTTAGGGATCCCTTCGACAGGCTCAGGATAAATTCCGCGAAAATCCTTTTTGTGAGGAACGAACAAAAAGATTGAAGCGGAAAGCCCGCCCCTTTCTTTTTTAAGAAAGGGAAACGCCCAAATAAAAATAACAAAAAAATTATGTCCCGATTCAATATTAAATAACAATAAAAAGAATTACGAAACTTCAATATTATTATGCTGCTTAAAAACATCCGCATTTTCACCTTGGCACCGGCTCAGGTGAAAAAAACAAACCTGAGGATCACCGGATCAGTTATTTCTGCTGAAGGACCATCATTAAAGCCTTTAAAAGATGAAAAAGTGATTGATCTTGAAGGGAAACTTGTTCTCCCGGGATTTGTTAATGCACACACACATCTCTATTCCAGCCTCTCACGAGGCATGCCTATGCCTGCAGAAGCTCCATCAAATTTCCTTGAGATATTGGAAAAAATATGGTGGAAACTTGACATTGCACTTGATGAACAAACAATATATTACAGCGCACTTGCCGGTGCAATTGAAGCCATAAAATGCGGTACTACCACTCTTGTTGATCATCATGCCTCACCTTCTTCAATTAAAGGCTCTCTTGATCTCATAAAAAAAGCAATGAAGCAGGTTGGGATGCGCGGAGTGCTGTGTTATGAAGTTACAGACCGCGGCGGTAAAAAGAAACGTGACGAGGGCCTGGCAGAAAACGAAAGATTTATTATTGCAAATAAAACTGATGAATATTTCCGCGGATATGTAGGCGCACACGCCGCCTTTACAATGAGCGATGAATCATTGGCACTTTGCGGTGAGATGGCTGCAAAACACAAAACAGGTGTTCACATTCATGTTTCTGAAGATTTAAGCGACGTTAAAGATGCTGAAGAAAAATACAAAAGCACTGTTGTTGGAAGATTAAAAGCTAATAAAATATTAAAAAAAGAGACTATTCTGGCTCACTGTGTGCATTTAACGCCAGCCGAATTCAAAACCAGCCTGGAAAATGAATGCTGGCTTATGCATAATCCCCGCTCAAACATGAACAACCGTGTAGGGTATGCAAAAGTTCACCAGTTCGGCGATAAGCTTGCACTTGGTACAGATGGATTTCCTGCCGATATGCTTGAAGAAGCCAAATTCGCATTCCATAAAAAAAGGGATTCCCGTATAGAGGATAACATTGATTATGTGAAACTCATAACTGGAGGGCAAAAGCTTATTTCAGACATCTTTGGAAAAAATTTCGGAACTATAAAAAAAGGCTCTGTTGCTGACCTTGTGGTTATGAATTACAATGAACCAACACCAATGGTTAAAGACAATCTGCTGGGACATTACCTGTTTGGAATGCAGTCATCCAACGTTGAGTCGGTAATGGTTGGAGGAAAATGGGTGATGAAAAACCGTAAAATATTAGGACTGGACGAAAAGAAAATTCTGGCAAAATCACAGCAGGCAGCTAAGAAGCTGTGGAAAAAAATGGAGAAAATGTCATGACATGTGAAGTATAAATGCCATGCATACACTTCGGCATGCTCAGTGTGACATCGCGCGTTGGTCAGTCAGAGCTTGTCGAAGACTGCGGGTAGGTTTATTTTGTTCATTAACTGTACGATATTCATATATTATTCTAAAATACCTTCAGGCAAAAAAATATTTGAATTGTTGAATAATTTCCGTCAATAATTTCAAAAAGTCGGAAAAACATTACTAATATTGTTACTTCAAATTCAGTACTTATTGACATAATAAATTTATGGCCGAATTAGCACCGATTCCTTTTGACCGCCTTTTAAAGAGAATATTCTATGAATATAAAAAGACGGACTCCATATTTGACCTTTCCTCCAAAAAAATTTATAAGCCTGAAAACGAATTTGACCTTTCGGTAAAATTTCTCGGGAAAAATGCTGGGAATCCTGTTGGACCGGCTGCAGGACCGCATACACAACTATCTCAGAATATCATTCTGGCATGGCTTGCCGGCTCAAGGATCCTTGAATTAAAAACTGTTCAGCTAAACGACAGGCTTGAAATAGCAAGGCCTTGTATTGATATGGCAACCATTGGGTACAATACTGAATGGTCGCAGGAACTTTTGCTGGACGAGTCTTTACGCGAGTATGTGAAAGCTTCAATGATAATTGAAATTCTGAAGCACTGGCTGTTTCTTTCCGACAGCAGTAAATCATACCATCCTCAGCAGTTTGACACTATTTTTGATATGAGTGTTGGATATGACCTTGCCGGAATAAAATCCGACAAAATCCGCAGCTGGCTTAATTCTATGCGTAATGCATCTTCTATTATTGAAGAGTACAGGAAACAAATCCCAGCTGAATTTTCAGCATACAAAGACATTTATTTCAATCCTGAAATAAGCGACACTATTACCCTTTCCACATTTCACGGAACAAAGCCTGAGGAAATTGAAAGCATCTGCGGGTTTCTCATTACTGAGATGGATTTTAATGTTGTTGTCAAGATGAATCCTACCATGCTTGGTAAAGAAAAGCTGGAGTACCTGCTTCATGAAAAGCTTGGATATACACATATTGAGGTCAATGAAAATGCTTATAAAGCAAACATTGCCTACAATGATGCTGTTGAAATGGTAAAAAGACTGCATAAAAAAGCATCTGAAACAGGAAAAAAAGTAGGTGTTAAATTTGGAAACACTCTTGAAGTTGTAAATAAAGGAGGTTTTCTGAAAGGCAAATTGCAGTATCTGTCAGGACAGCCTTTGCATATACTTCATCTTTCACTTGTGAATGAATGGAGGAATAGCTTTGGGGCTGATTTCCCGATTTCTTTTTCTGCTGGTGCTGATGCAAATAATTTTGCAGATTGTGTTTCAATAGGGCTTTTACCTGTTACCACATGCACCGATCTATTGAGGCCGAAAGGTTACGGAAGATTGCCTCAGTATCTTCAGAATTTAGAAATGAAGATGAAGGCCCTGGGAGCAAAAAATATCAAAGAATTTATTATAAAATCAGATAAAACACAGGACGGAAGCGCCGCCGATGCAATCCCCCTTGAAAAGGGGGGCAGGGGGGATTATTTCGAAAAAGCTGTTCTGGCAAACACTTCAGAACTTCTGAAAAGGAGCATTGAAAATCCAAGGTATCATTATGCAAATAACAGCAAAGTACCAAGGAAAGTAGGCAGTCATCTTCATCTTTGGGATTGCCTGAACTGCGATAAATGTATTCCTGTCTGCCCCAATAATGCCAATTTCTTTTTTGATATTGATGCTGTTGAACTTGAATATTTCAACATTGAACTTGATCAAACGGGATGGAAAAAAACGACCGGCGGAAATTTCAAAATTGGAAAAACAAACCAAATAGCGAATTTTGCTGATGCCTGCAACGAGTGCGGAAACTGCGATGTTTTCTGCCCCGAAGACGGAGGTCCGTATATCGAAAAGCCAAGGTTTTTCGGATCGATTGAGACTTACAGGCTCTATAAAAACCACAGCGGGTTTTATCTTGACATCAAACAAAATAAATCTTCGCTGACCGGCAGGTTCAAAGACCAGGAATTTGAATTGATCTGGGATTCTATCCTTGACAGATATGTTTTCAGTTCAAAATCTGTTTCCATTGAAACAACCGCCTCCACTAATGAAATAATTAAAGCTTCATTGATAAATACAAAAGCAGGAGTTATAGACATGCAGTATTATCATGCCATGTCAGCCTTGCTGAAAGGAATGTTAAATACAAGCCGTGTAAATTTTGTGAACATTGAAGCCCATCTATCATAACACAACTCAGAATATGAGCCAAACAGAAAACGGACAAAAAACAAAACTTGAATTTAATCTTAACGGAGAAACATTTTCTGCGGTGGTTGACGATGAAACGTCACTAATGACTGTTCTCCGCGAGCAGGCCGGGCTTACATCACCCAAAAACGGCTGTGCTCCTCAGGGCTCATGCGGAGCCTGCACTATAATCCTTGATGGTAAAGCTGTTTCATCCTGTGCTGTTCCGGCAAAAAGCGCGAAAGGGAAAAATGTTCTTACTCTTGAAGGATTTACCGAAAAAGAAAGGGACGTATTTGCAAAATCATTTACTCTTGCAGGAGGCCTGCAGTGCGGGTTTTGTATTCCCGGAATTGTTGTCCGCGCAAAACATCTTATTAATAAAAATCCGCTTCCCACAAGAGCTGAAATTACTGAATCACTTAACAATCATATCTGCCGCTGTACCGGTTTTGTAAAAGTTATCGATGCCATTGAATTGGCTTCACAGGTGTTTAACGGCAAATCTCTGCCTGAAGCAGATTATTCAGGCAAAATAGGTACCAGTCTGCCGAAAATGGATGGTGAAAAATTTGTGCTGGGTGAACGCCTATATATAGATGATATCAAACTTCCTGGAATGCAGTATGCGGCATTTCTATTCTCCCCGCATCCTCGTATTAAAGTCAGCAAAATAAATATTTCAGAAGCTGAAAAAATGCCTGGTGTAACCAGAGTAGTCACCGCCAAAGATGTTCCCGGAAGAATAAAGCAGGGCACTATTTATCAGGACTGGCCAATGTTTATCGCCGAAGGGCAGATCACAAATTGTATTAGTGATATCCTGGCTGGGGTTGTGGCATCTGATGTTCAGACGGCCCGTAAAGCAATTGAAAAAATTACACTTGAATATGAAATACTTCCTGCAGTTTTTGATGCGGAAGAAGCTTTGAAACCAGGTGCTGTCCAGGTTCATGACGATCATGTTAACCTGCTTGCAGCATCAGTTATTAAAAGAGGCAATGTAGAGGAACAGCTGAAAAATTCAAAATTTGTTGAAACCCGTACCTTTGAAACACAGGTGATTGAGCATGCTTTCCTTGAAACTGAAAGTGCAATTGCCAGCATCAAAGATGGAGTTATTGAGATATTAAGCCAGGGACAAGGAATATTTGACGACCGTAAACAAATTGCTTCCATCCTTAATATTAGTGAAGATAAAATAAAAGTTACGCTTATCACCAACGGCGGTGCTTTTGGAGGTAAAGAAGATCTTAGCGTGCAGGGACACGTTGCTTTAATGACATTCCTTACCGGGAAGCCTGTTAAGGCTGCATTAAACCGGGAAGAAAGCATCCGCATGCATCCAAAGCGCCACGCTCTAAAGATGACATACACCGTAGGATGTGATGCGAACGGGAAATTAATGGCTGTAAAAGCACTAATTATAGGTGACAAAGGTGCTTATGCCTCAGTAGGAACAAAAGTTATTGAGCGCGCTGCCGGCCATGCCTGCGGACCATATAACATCATTCACTCTGATGTTCAGTCTCTTGCTGTTTATACAAATAATCTACCTTGCGGAGCCATGCGCGGATTCGGTGCCAATCAGGCGGCATTCGCTATGGAAAGCATGATGGATATCCTTGCTGAAAAAGCAGGTATCGACGCCTGGGAAATCAGATGGAGAAATGCTGTTGATATAGGCGATACTTTTGTTACAGGCCAGGTTTTTGATAAAGCCGTTGGTATTAAGAAAACCCTGCTGGCAGTTAAAGACATATATTACTCCTCCAAATATGCAGGTATTGCATGCGGTATAAAAAATGTCGGTATCGGCAACGGCGTTATAGAAAAAGGGCAGGCAATGGTTACGGTTAACCCGGATGAAACCATTACGATTAATACCGGATTTACTGAAATGGGACAAGGATTCTGCACCATTATGACGCAGTTCTTTTGTGATGTTACAGGTATTGATGCACGAATTGTGAGAGTAAACATTGATACTACAGAACCAACGCCATGCGGAATGACTACTGCATCAAGAGCAACTGTTCTTGGAGGAAGAGCCATGATTAAGGCGGCAGAGGAAATAAAGAAAGATCTCGATAAAGGATTAACCTTAAAAGAACTGGCAGGTAAAAAATATTTCGGTGAGGTAGTAATTGATTACACCACTTCACTGGAAGCAAATGCAGAAAAACCAATCACACACATGTCGTTCAGCTTTGCCACACAGGTATGTATTTTGGATGATAACGGCAAACTTAAAAAATACGTTGCAGCGCATGATGTAGGCAGGATCATTAACAGAAAAATGATTGAAGGGCAGCTGGAAGGCGCCATACACATGGGCTTAGGCTACGCTCTTACAGAAGAATTGAAGTTAAAAGACGGTGTGCCTGAATCTTTCAAATTCCGTTCACTTGGAATACTGCGTGCTAAAGATATGCCTGAAACACAAATTCTGCTTATTGAAGAAAACGAACCTGAAGGGCCGTTAGGAGCAAAAGGCATTGGTGAAGTAGGGCTTGTGCCGACTGCAGGTGCAGTAGCAAATGCTTTGTATAAGTTCGACGGCATCAGAAGGTATAAACTGCCTATGAAAGATTCTCCGGCAGCAAGAGCAATAAGTTCAAAATAAAAAATAATGGTTTTACGACGGATACTGTGGGTTTTAATTTGAGTAAACAATTGCCACGACCTTCAGGTCGTGGGAAAGAAATAAAGGAGTAAACGGCTTTAGCCAAAATAAATCTTAGTATGCCTTACACCAAAGTATTGATACATTATATATGGTCAACAAAAAATCGGGAACATTTAATCAACAAAGAATTGAAACCATTATTGCTGGAGCATATCAAAGAAAACAGTATTAAAAAAGATATTTTTATTGATACCATGAACTGTGTTTCTGATCACATTCATTTGCTTGTTTCTCTTGGTACTGAACAAACCATCGCCAAAATTGCTATGCTTATAAAGGGAGAATCTTCATTTTGGGTAAATAAAAAGCAAATACGCCAAACAAAATTTGAATGGCAAGATGAATATATTGCATTATCGGTAAGCTATTCCGCTATCGAGAAAGTAAGATCCTACATTTTAAACCAAGAAGAACATCACAAAAAGAAAACTTTTAAAGAAGAATATGAAGAGTTCCTGATTGCTCATCATTTCGAAACCGTTTTGGCTAAAGCCAATACCAACATTATTATACAGTCCACGACCTAAAGGTCATGGCAATTTTAGGAATTACAAAAAATAATAGAACAAAAATAATTTATCTTACAAATAAAAATAAATCATAACCATCAAATAAAAATAAACAGAAACATGAGCACACTAACACAATCAAAAGCAGAAATGCTGCTGCAATCACTTGGCGGCTTAAAAACGAATATGTTTAACCGCGATTTCCTGTTATCATGGGATAGAAATGACGATGAGATCAGAGCCGTTGTTGATGTTGCACAACTTATGCGCGACATGCACAAATCAGGTACATCAATCCGTTCATTTGAAACAGGTTTGGCTATTTCTCTTTTCCGCGACAATTCAACACGTACTCGTTTCAGCTTTGCTTCTGCAGCAAACGCTTTGGGATTAGGACTTTCCGAGTTAGATGAAGAAAAATCACAAATAGCTCATGGAGAAACAGTTCGTGAAACAGCAAACATGATTTCATTTCTTGCTGAAACAATTGGTATCCGTGATGATATGTTTTTGGGTGAAGGCCACAAATACATGAAGGAATTCGGCGATTCTTTACAGGAAGGGTACGATAATGGAGTCCTTCACCAAAGACCTACTATTGTTAATCTTCAGTGTGATATTGACCATCCTACACAATCACTTTCCGATCTGATGCATTTGAAAAACACTTTCGGTTCACTGGAAAACCTTCGCGGCAAAAAGATTGCAATGACATGGGCTTATTCACCAAGTTATGGCAAGCCTCTTTCAGTTCCGCAGTCAATAATAGGACTTATGACCCGCTTTGGAATGGATGTTTCCCTTGCTCATCCAGAAGGTTACGGTTTGATTCCGGATGTAATTGAACAAGCTAAAAAACAATCTCTGCAAAGCGGAGGTAAATTTGAAGTAGTTAACAATATGGAAGATGCCTTCAAAGATGCCGACATCGTGTATCCTAAATCATGGGCACCATATAATGTTATGCAGCGCAGAACGGTTTTATTAAACAATAATGATAAACCGGGGCTTAAAGATCTTGAAAAAGAATGTCTAGCAAATAATGCCAAATTTAAAAATTGGGAATGTGATGAAAAGAAAATGAAAACAACTAAAAACGGCGAAGCTTTGTATATGCATTGTCTGCCTGCCGACATTACAGGTGTGAGCTGTGAGCAAGGTGAAGTTTCAAAAGATGTATTTGAAAAATACCGTCTTAAAACTTATACTGAAGCAAGCTACAAACCATTTGTTATTGCGGCTATTATGTACCTTTCTCGTATTCAGGATCCGATTCAAAAATTAAGAACGATGGTTGAAACAAATAAAAAGAGAAGCATATAAAAGTGTTTTCATTTTAGGTTGTTCAGTAAAAAACTAATAATCCCCCTGACAGGGTTTTTAACCCTGTTAGGGTTTTTACAGATTTCGCAAATCAGGTTTTATTTACCTCTAACAGG
>CAISYK010000047.1 GCA_903889605.1 uncultured Bacteroidota bacterium | reverse complement strand
ATTCTTGTTCTAATGTTAATACAATTATTGATAATTTCGGTGATTCCCCTGATTGGATTGAATTGTATAACGCAGGAAGTTCAACTGTTTCTTTGACGGGTTATTATTTGAGCGATAAGCTAAGTAATCCGACAAAATGGCCAATTCCTGCAGGTGTTTCAATACCAGCGAATGGGTATTTAATTATTTGGGCCAGCGGCCGGAACATAATAGTTGGTTCGGATGTACATGCCGGTATTAAACTTACACAAACTAAGCCCGAAGATTTGGTGTTTGCTGATCCGTCCGGTGTTATTATTGATGGTATTACTTTAAACCCAACTCAGACAAATCATTCAAGAGGAAGAACAACTAACGGAGGCCCTGTATGGGGAGTATTTACAACACCAACACCTGGCATATCAAATACAGGAGCCAAATTGGAATACGCTTTGCAGCCTATAATGAGTGTAAATGCAGGATTTTATACTGCATCACAAACTGTATCAATCACGGCTCCAGGTGCTGGTCTGACAATACGATATACTACAGACGGTTCTGTCCCTACAACCACATCCTCGATTTATTCTGCTCCTGTTTCTATTCCAGTTACTACTGTTTTAAGAGCAAGATCTTTCAGCTCAAATCCTTTGGTGCCTGAAAGTTTTGTGAAAAGCAATACTTATTTTATTAATGTAAATCATACCGTCGCAGTAGCATCTATATTCGGTGACCTTGTTGATGAATTATTAAATGGTAATATCTCAGACCCGGAAACAGGATTACAATATTTTAATAAGAACAAAGCACTTGTTGCCGAATCAAATGGGCAAACAAATAAACATGGTAATGATTCGTGGGCATATGGTCAGCGCGGATTCGATTTTGTATCCAGAGATGAGATGGGATATAATTATGCGTTAAATTATAAAGTGTTTATTAATAAACCGCGTCAATCATTTCAAAAAATAATATTTAAAGCTGCAGCAAACGATAATTATCCATTTGAAACAGGTGGTGCACACATCCGCGATGCGTACGCTCAAACTTTATCTCAGCGTGGTAATTTGAATATTGATGCAAGGACATGGGCGCCTGCTGTTGTTTATGTTAATGGTCAATATTGGGGAATGTATGATGTGCGCGAAAAAGTTGATGACTCTGATTATACCGATTATTATTATAATCAGCCGGAAGAAAATTTACAATATTTAAAAACATGGGGAAGTACCTGGAGCGAATACGGCGGAACTCAGGCTCAAACTGATTGGGATGCATTACGCAATTTTATTACATCTAATAACATGGCTGTTCAGGCTAACTATAATCATGTAGATTCCCTTTTCAGCGTAAAAAGTTTTGTCGATTATTTTGTTTTTAATTCCTGGCTGGTTACTTCTGATTGGCTGAATTGGAATACTTCATGGTGGAGGGGACAGGATCCGGCAGGCGACAAAAAAAAGTGGCGCTATTGTTTGTGGGATTTAGATGCAATTATGGGGCATTATATTAATTATACAGGAATCCCAGACCAGACAACAAATGCGGACCCTTGTAATGTTGAAGCTCTTCCTGATCCCGGCGGACAGGGACATACATTAATATTAAATGCATTAATGGCAAACCCAGGATTCAAGCAATTTTATGAAGCACGGTATATTGATTTAATGAACACTTCATTGAACTGTTCTTTCACTCTTCCTTTATATGATAGTATGATTGCTGTAATACAACCAGAAATGCAGGCCCACTGCATCAAATGGGGAGGGTCATACAGCACTTGGCAGGCGAATGCTGCTTCATTCAGAACTGATATAAGCAACCGCTGCAATGCAATGACGCAGGGGCTGATAGATTGTTATTCGCTGACAGGACCTTATAATATTGCAGTTAATGTTATGCCTGCCGGAGGAGGTGATGCAAAAATAAACAGCATTATACCGTCTTCATATATATTTAATGCTTCTTATTTCGGAGGAATGCAGACGATTTTCAAAGCTAAGGCAAATACAAATTATATATTCGACCATTGGGAATTTCAAAACCATACACCTTTGCCTTCAGTTACAGCAGATTCTGTTGCCGTGACTTTCATCCAAAACGATTCTGTTACCGCAGTGTTCCGCCTAACAGTAATTCCTCCGCCTGTTATACCGCCTTCTGCAGATGCCGGTGTTGGCGTGCCTTCAGCGTTTTCTCCTAATGGTGACGGAAACAATGATGTACTGTTTGTTATGGGAGGTCTCAGCAATTTAGACTTTGCAGTTTATAACCGTTGGGGACAAGAGGTTTTTCAAAGCAGCGATCCTTTGAAAGGGTGGGATGGTACATTTAACGGGCAGGCTTTAAATCCTGGGGTTTTTGCATACAAATTAAGCGGAATAACACCCAATGGAGTAAAGGTGGATAAAAAGGGCAGCATTACTTTGGTTAAATGATACAATCTGTCATGACCTTCAGAAGATAAGGATGGCAAAACTATTGCAGAATAAATGGCTTTGAATGGGTCTGTTTCGCTCATTATTTCTGATTATTATGAATCTGAAGTAAAAAAATAAAATATGAAAAAGTTAAAAGATAAGGTAAACAATTACTGTTTCTCTCTGTTCCGCAGAGTTGCTTTGAGATGTGTTTCTTTCCTGCTTTTCTTTTTCTCTCTGCCTTTTGGGGAGGGCAGGGGAGGGGCTTATTTGTTTTCTCAGGATATACATTTTTCGCAATTCAATGAAACGCCGCAGCTATTGAATCCAGGAGCTGCTGGTGTAAATAATAATTATATGCGATGTATAATAAATTACAAAAACCAATGGAGCGCAATGGGGAATGGATTTAATTCAACAGCCGCTTCTTTCGATATGTCAATGTTTGATAAAAAGGAAAGTAAAGCCCATTTAGGAGCGGGATTAAATTTTTTCAGCGACAAAGCCGGCGAAGCTAAATTCGGTCTGACCCAGGTGAATTTGTGTTTAGCAGGCATTATTCCAGTTAATACTAACAATACATTTTCATTAGGCCTTTCTATTGGCGCAGCACAGCATAAAGCAAATATGAATACTTTGTCTTGGGGAAACCAATATGATGGAACAGGCTTTAATACAGCTTTGAATTCAAATGAAACAACGCCTGTCAATTCATTTATGTATGTCGATATTGGGGCCGGATTGTATTATGAATATTTAAACGGGAAAGAAACAGCAGCCAAGAATGAGCAAAAACGTTTTGCTGTCGGAGCGGCTTATTTCCATTTGAATAGGCCTGAACAGACATATTTTTCGGTAGCTGAAAAATTATTTGGTAAGTTAGTTGTTAATGTAAATGGCCATTTTGATAAAACCGGCAGCCGGATTTCAATATTGCCTTCCGCAATTTTTTTTATGCAGGGTTCTTCAAGCGAAATTACGGCAGGATGTGCAGTACGATACCGCATCAAAAACGCATCTAAGGTCACCGGCTATAATAGTGAATCAGGTATTACTATTGGATTGCATTACCGTGTAAAAGATGCGGTTATCCCTCAAATATATTATGAAATGAATAGTTTTTCAATAGGGATTTCATACGATGTTACAGTTTCTCAGTACAAACAAGTGTCGCACTCTAAAGGCGGTATAGAAGTTTCAATAAAATATAATATTCGAAAAACAAAAGGGCTAGGCTTTCTCGGCACTGCTCAATAATAATTTCCGGGTTTAGTATTATATGGTTTAGAAACTAACTATATATTTAAATAAACTGGCTGCTCCTTTCTTCATCAATCATACAGATACGTATATTAACTCAATGCGATTCTAAAAAATTGTCTAATTATTATACTCTTCCGGCTATTCTATATTTACGGTTAACGAAAATTACCTTTTGAAGGTAATTCATTGGCATACATTTGTTTTCAGAACCATAAAACAGTAGGAAACATGAAAACATATAATCAAAACATGTTCTTTTCAGGACAGGAGTTTTTTAAAACGAAAAATAAATTATGCGCATTTTGGATAGGAATTTTATTTCTATTAATCACAAACATCCAATTCTCATTTGCCCAATGGGTTACTAATGGTCCATACGGCGGTGTAATAAATGCTTTGACCGAATCGCGGGGGAAAGTATTTGCTGGAACTGGCAATGGAGTATTTATGTCATCAGATAATGGACAACATTGGGAAGCCGCAAATAACGGCATTGAAAGGAAACCCGTTTCTGCGTTTACTGTTGTAGGAGGTAATATTTTTGCCGGAATTTATGACAGTGGTGTTTATCTTTCCACAAATAATGGAAGTTCCTGGTCAGCAAAGAATTCAGGGCTGACTAATTTCAGCATTACTGCAATGTTTTCAACTGCTGCCGGAATATATGCAGCAACTGCAGACGGAGTTTTTTTCTCTTCTAATAATGGCGATTCATGGTCTCTTGCAAATGCCGGCATTCCTTTTACATATTCAATATATTCATTTGCTGAAATTGGTGACACAGTCTACGCCGGTTCTTATGGCTTAGGTCTTTATTGGTCGGATGATAATGGTAATTCTTGGATAAATGCCGTTGGATTCCCTACTAACACCTTTGTTTATGATCTGATTACTGATGGAAATAATATTTATGCCGGTACAAGTTCGGGAGTATTTAAATCTGTGAATAGAGGCGTTACCTGGGCGTTATCAAATTTAGGCTTTCCGAATGGCATGTGGGCAAAGTCCTTTACAATTAAGTCTGGTTATATTTTTGCCGGAACATATTCTGAAGGTATATTAGTTTCAACTAATAACGGCGGCAGTTGGTCTGCAATCAATGAAGGATTGCCTGATATTCCTATTCCTTCAGGGTTACCGCACAACTATCCTTCAGTTGACGCACTTGTTACAAGCGGAGCAAGTGTTATTGCGGGTTCTGCAAATGGAATATACCTTTCGGCAGATAATGGCAGCAATTGGTCGGAATCCAACCAAGGTCTGAATGCTAATGATATTACAGCAATCACCTCAAACAGCACAGCAGTAATTGCAGGCTCAGCAAGGACTGGGGTTTATACATCCATTGATAATGGCGGAAGCTGGTCAAGATCAAATAATGGTTTAACTTCTTTTGATATAACAGCTATTACAACATTTAATTCTTCAATATTTGTATCAACACTCAACGAAAATGTTTTCAGATCAGATAATAATGGCGGCATTTGGATTCCGGCAAGTACAGGTCTAACCAGCGTTGCTGTAATTTTAAAATCAGACAGCCTGCGTGTGCTTGCGGTTACAAGCGGCGGGCAATATACTCCTTCCGGATTATTTCAAACTACTGATAATGGAGCTAATTGGACAGAACTGCCGACCAATTTTTTCTATGGTATGAGCGCATTGGCTTTTTCCAGCACAAAAATTTATGTCGGCACATACAATGGGAAAGTTAACTACAGCAATGATAATGGAGTTAACTGGCTGGAAATAAGTTCAGGCTTACCTCCTGTAAAAATAAATTCTATTCTCATCAGCGGAAGCAATCTGTTTGCAGGTACTGACGGAGAAGGTGTTTTTGTTTCACCGGATAATGGAGCCAATTGGATAGCGGCGAATATCGGAATCGGCAATAACTTCATTAATGAAATTCAACAAGAGAACGGGGTACTATATGCTGCAACATGGGGCGGCGGAGTATTTATCTCCTATAATAATGGTCTTTCGTGGTCGGCTTTCAACAGCATGCTTTCTAATCCTTTTGTGAGGTGTTTAAACAGTGATGGAGTAAAACTTTATGCCGCAACTGATGCCGGAGCTTATTCGTATTCACTAACAACCGGTTTAAATTCGGAAAGTGAAAATTTATCAGTAGAGATATATCCAAATCCTGGTTCCGGAATAATTAATTTAAAAATACCTTCAAATAATATAATATTAATTAATGTAAATAATATAGAAGGTGAAAAAGTATAT
>CAISYK010000046.1 GCA_903889605.1 uncultured Bacteroidota bacterium | reverse complement strand
TCGGTTCGCCCCAATTAAATGACCTCGCGTTGTAAGGACAAGCTGCCATACAAAAACGGCATCCTATACATCTATCATTATCAATAAGCACAAGACCATCTTCGCGTTTAAAAGTGGCATCAACCGGACAAACTTTTGTACATGGCGGATTATCGCAATGAAAGCATGGCTGAGGCATCCAATAAGGTGTTAAGGTAGATGCATCCTCCATACGTTTTACTTTAATCCATTCTGTAGGGGCTTGTTTGTGGTGCATTTTCTGGCAGCCTTCAACACATTTTCTAGCGTTGGCGCATCTGGCAAGGTCAATTACCATTACAAATTTTTTCCCGGGTATGCCTTTACGCATTTCCTCGTTAGTAAATTTAGTTCCTGCCGGATGACTCATGTGGCACCCATCCACTTCCATTAATTTTCCATCAGCAGTAAGAACTTTCATTTTTTCTCCTGATTCTTTTGCAGAATCAATTGAAACTGCTTTGCTTATTGCAGTACCAAGCAATACAACTCCGCCTGCTAAAGCACCAAGTTTCAGAAACTTCCTGCGGTCTGATTTATCATCTTCTTTTTCCATAATATATTATTTTCTATTTTTATTATTCAAAAACTGTTTTGTAAAAAAAATGAATTAGTTAAACTCGAATTGGCGTATAATGTTAAAGCCAAATAACAAATTGTTTTTTTTCGTGAAATCGTTTGTATTATCTGCAATAACATCTGCACCAGCAATTCCATTTGATGTGGTTACAAACATTTGAAATTGGTATGACCCTGATGATCTTTCGTAACCTAAAGATAAATTTGGTTTTTGAATAGTAACTTTTTTAGCAGGGTCTTTTTCATCAGGAATCTTATCGGGGGTTAGATTCCAATCATATTCCATTTGTATTGCAGACTTTGGAGTAATTTTATAACTGGCAACTGTATGAAGTCCAGTATAGCTGCGTCTCCGTTCAGGCTCTATAACCAAATTCAAATAGGTATAAGAACAGCCCAACTGCAGTGAAAAATGCTCATTGAATTTGCGGGCAACCATTAATTCATGAAAGAAATAGCACCTGTTTGCCGCAAAATATTTACCATCCTGGTTGAAAAAGTGTGCATTATCTCCGGCTTTTACTGTAAGATCTCCGAAATAAGAAACGCTTACCGGCATCTCGCCGCTTTTGCCTTGTTTTAAAATTTCGAATTTCAACTCCAAATCATAAAGACTATTATTTTTTGTAGCCCCAGCTCCCAATGAAAGGCGATCTGTGATACCATATTCCAAACCTAATCGAATATTGGTTGGGCCAAAAATCCCAAACAAATCTTTTCCATTTACTATATCCCCAAAACGATGCTGGATAATAAAATCCAATGATTTTTTTGCTGAACTTTGTACCGTTTGATTATTAATGATTACTCCATTTTCAAAAGTCTTTTCCCCTTCTTCTTTTGTAGATTTAGACTCTGGCTGAGTATTTTCCTGCGCAAAGATTACCTGTGAAACTGTAATCAACAGAACCAATAATTGTTTGCCTAACATATTACTTAAATTTCTTAAATTTCTTAAAATATTAATAATTATCAAATACCTTTTGTTATCTATGCTAATTTTGTTCGCTGCTTAACTGCAGTATAATTTGTATTAGTTGGAATTTGAGAATATGTTAATTTTTTCGCGCTCAAATGTAGAAGTAGTATTAAAATCAAAACATGACTGAAGTCATTTTTTAAAATGATTTACGATAAAAATTCAGAATAAATTTGCATATTTTATAAATATGCCCCTTTTCTATTTTATAAGACAGGAAAGGATTTTACTCAATTAAACCGAATGATATTCAAATAATATTCTACAGGTATAAAAACGTTAATAAGACAACGGCTTTTGTCGTTTATGTAGTAAAGCAGTATCGTTTTTAATTCTGGATTAGGTGCAATTTAGATTGAATTCTTTGCCCCTTGAAAAATGGTATTCAGGAAAGGATATTATTTAATTGACCACCCAATGTCATTTTTTTAAGGATTGGTCTTACTATAATTTTAATATTGGCTATACCAAAGATAATTTGATTTCCGAACAATCAAACTAGGAATTTATTGTAAGAAGCTAAATGACCACCAACAATTTGCACCTTCTAAATTTTGTTAGTTCTTTTATGGAATAATAGATTTACCAGAAACAGATTTGATT
>CAISYK010000045.1 GCA_903889605.1 uncultured Bacteroidota bacterium | reverse complement strand
TTGTTTCTTTGTTTCCAATAGAGTCTGATAGCGCTAAAGCCTTATTCAGCCATGTAACAGCTTCGTTTAACTGTTTTTTATCTTGTAAAACCGCCGAAATACCTATAAGCGCATTTATTTCAGTTAGTTTGTTTTCATATTGATTTGCCCCTTGACAAATTTCCAGAGATTTTTTATAGTATGACATTGCATCACTATAATTATGCTGTATATAATAGATATGTGCAATATTTAATAGTGAAATTGCCGTACTTGTAGTATTATTCAGAGCTTCATCAATACGCAGGCATTTAAGGTCAAATTCCAATGCTTTGTCATAATTTCCAATTTGATAATAGAGAGCGCCAAGGTTACCATATCCTGCTGATTGGCCTTTTTTATCTCCAATCATTTCAGAAATACTTATTGCGCTGTCAAGGTCAATGATTGCTTTATTGTTTTCTCCAAGATTGATTTGAATGATACCCCTTAAATTAAATCCTCCTGAAAGCCCGGTTTTGTAGTTTATTTTATTAGAAGTTTCAATTGCTTGATTTGCTGTAAGCATGGCCTTGTCATAATCAACGCCGCAGTATAATCGTCCTAGCTTAATAAGTGATAGTACTTTTGATGTATCCTCTTTTGCTGTTTTCAAAAAGGTTTGCAGAGAATCTATCTTATTTTGATTTTGAGGAAAAACTGTATATGAGGGAAGCATAAAAAACAAGAGGAACGCAAAACCTATTGAATAAAAACGTTTCATCTGAAGTTTTTTAAATTCAAATATTTTTATTGATAAATGCTGGGGTAAAATAAGGATTTAGAATTTCAGATAACTAGATTTCTTTGTTTCCTTTTACAACAATCCAATAATAAAGTCAGGGAACAGGCCTAATGCAAGGATCGCAGCTGCAACAATCACCAATATTACTTTGTGATTGTTTTGTACAGGAATGGCTTCAGATGAGCCTTCCTTAAAATACATTGCAATGATTATTCTAAAGTAATAATAAACGCCTACTAAGGAAGCGACAACTGCAATTAACACTATACCCGTAAATCCGCTTTGGAATGCCGCTGTAAAAATAAAATACTTAGCAAAGAAACCTGCCGTTGGCGGAATACCAGCCAAAGACAACAAAGCTACAGTCATTACAAACGCTAATAACGGATTTGATTTCGCTAAACCGTTAAATGATTCTGTATTGTCATTACCTTTTGCATTGGCAACAATGTTCAAAATACAGAAAGTGCCTATTGAACCAATTGAATAAGCTGCTGTATAAAATAACACAGCACTACTGGAATAATGGTTTACTGCTAATAAAGCTAATAACATATAGCCGGCATGCGCTACACTTGAATAAGCTAACATGCGTTTTGTACTTGTCTGCATTACAGCAGTGATGTTTCCAACAAGCAAAGTTAAAGCAGCCATAATCCAAACAATGTTCACCCAGGAATCTGAAACGCCGGCAAAGCTTGTTGCGAACAGACGAAGGAAAGCCGCGAAAGCTGCTGTTTTCACAATCGTTGCCATAAACGCAGTAATTACAGTTGGTGCACCCTGGTATACATCAGGAGCCCAAAAATGAAACGGTGCTGCTGATACTTTAAATGCTAACCCTATCAGCATAAGTAAAACGCCTGCATAAAATATGGCCGGAATGGTGCCTTGGTGTGTTGTTACAAAATTTTTGATTTCAGCTAAATCGAATGAGCCGGTAGATCCGTAAATTAATGTAATCCCAAATAATAAAAAGCCGGTCGCAAAGGCCCCCATAATTAAATACTTGAACGCAGATTCATTTGAGCCAAGGTCATCCTTTTTACTTCCTGCTAAAATATACATGGAGATAGATAGAATTTCAATACCCAAAAACAACATTGCCATATTGGTGTATGAAACCATAATAACAGTGCCTACTAAAGCAAACAGTATTAATGCAAAGTGGTCGGTAAGGCTGGTTTCTTCTTTGAAGAAATTTCCAGACATCAAAAACCAAAGGAACGCAGTAACTAATATCACAGAAGTAAATGCAGCAGCATAATGATCATACTGCATCATCCCGAAAAAAGTATTCGGTTCTAAATTCCAGTCGAGGGCGTTTACAATAAATGTCGCGATTAACCCTAGTAGTACAAAAGGGTATAACAATTTTTTAAAGCTGAAGATTTCAGCAAACAGTGCTGTTATACCTAGTAAAGAAAGTAATATTAAAGCTTTCATATAAGAAATTTCCTTTCAAGCTCTTCCGACTATTTTAATGAACGGAGAGTATGCGTTTATAAATTATGTTATACTTTTTCTTAAGAAAAAGATTTTTTTAATACCTGCGATTCTAAATATAAATCTGTAAAATACAGAGGCCTCACTTTTATTTATTTTGACCAGATTTCCGAAAAAAATCAATTCGAAAAACAAATCCAACAACAACTCCTATCCAAGCACCAGTAAATAAGCACTGTGTTATCGATGTTGTATCAAAATTACCTAAGGCAATTGTTTTTTGGATCGACAATACAATTGAAACTAATAATCCTGCTGCAATACCAATTTTTATGTGCTTTTTCAATAAATTTAAATAATATTTTGCTCTCCGCTATAAACTTCTCTTTTTGATAGAGTAGGGCAGGCGGTAATGTCTATTTTCCTAATGCTAACCTTACTCCTTCAACAAGCTTCACAACAGCTGGTTCAGCAATATCTAAAAGCGGCTTTGGATATACTCCAAAAGCAATAATGGCAGCGCATAAAATCACTAAAACAGTTTTTTCATTTCCTGATAAAGGAGCAAAAGAAGATGTTACAGAATTTGTTTCGCCAAGCATGATTGATTGGTAGCTGCGCAGCATATAAACTGCACCTAAAATAACACTTAAACCTGCGAAGGCTGCTATCCATGCACTATATTGATAAACTCCGTTAAGCAGTAAAAACTCTCCTATAAAACCATTCGTTAATGGTAAAGCTACACTGCCTAACAAAACAATTAAAAACAATACAGAAAATTGTGAATTCACATTTCTAATTCCGCCGAGTGAAGCGAAATCCCGTTTGCCTGTGCGCTGCTGAATAATATCAACTATAAAGAATAAACCAACAACATTCACCCCATGGCTAAGCATTTGTATCATTGCCCCTTGCACACCTTGTACATTTGCGACTAAAATACCTGCGGAAATTAAACCAACGTGAGCAATAGATGAATAAGCAATAAGCCGTTTAAAATCTTTTTGTGCGATTGCAATACAAGATGCATATATAATACCAATAACTGACAGTGTAATAGCTAAATGCCCCCATTGTTCAAGGCCTAAAGGCACAACAGGCAATAACCAGCGTATTAAACCATAGGTACCCATTTTTAGCATTATACCGGAAAGCATCATAGTACCTGGTGCCGGGGCTGTTGTATAGGTGTCGGGCTGCCATGTATGTAAAGGGAATATCGGCATTTTAATTGCAAAAGCCATAAATATGGCAAGAAACACATATCCCTGATGAAGACTGTCTAAACCTTGTCCGGCTTTATAAAGAGCATCAATATTGAATGAATGCGTTCCTGCAGTATTCTGATATAAATAAATTAAACCCAGCAGCATTAACAAACTTCCAGCTAAAGTATAGATGAAAAATTTGAAAGTAATCCTGGCTCTATCCTCACCGCCCCAAAGCAGGCAGATAAAATAAATAGGAATTAATGCTAATTCCCAAAACACATAAAACAGGAATCCGTCAAGCGATACAAATACCCCTACCAGAGCCATTTGCATTGCCAGGATTAATGAATAAAAAATGGCGGGATTTTTATAATTATTTTTGAAAGTGGTAAGAATAATTATCGGGACAAGAAATGTGGTAAGCATAACTAATAACAGAGAAATGCCGTCCATACCTACGTGGAAAGATATTCCAAGTGAACGGATCCAAGGAATACTTGCTTCAAACTGCACATTTGCGTTATGTTGAAATTGAGTTACAGCAAAAATGGAAATTGCAAATTCTATAATTGCAGCACCCAATGCAATTTTTTTAACTTGTTCACCTTTTACTAATAACAGCAATAATGCTGCAAGCAAAGGGAAAAATATCAGTAGTATTGTAATCATATCATTTTAACAATTTAACAATTTAACAGTAGGCAATTTTTCAATCAAACAATGTGTGTAGGTGAAGAAGTAACAAATAGATTTCAGTATATTCGTTATTCGTAACCCTACATTATTCTGGTAAACAAAATAAGCGCAATACTTATCACCATTACAAAAACATAGAATCCAATGTTCCCGGTTTGTGCAAGACGGACTTTACTGCTGGTCCAGTTAACAGCTTTTCCAATCCCATTTACAATTCCATCAACAAATTGATTATCTATTACTTTGAATAATCCGTTAGAAATAAAATCCAAAGGCTGTGTGATAAGAGTATTATAAAGCTCATCTACAAAATATTTCTTATAGACCAATTGGTGCAGAGGCTGCAGTTCTTCACCTTCAGCTGCAGGAATGGTTTTATTTTTCACATAAACTTTGTGAGCAAAATATAAAGCAATGGCCATTACTGAAATTGCAATACCCATCAAAAGGTATTCTGTTTCGTGAGGAAGATGGCTGATTATACGGAATGATGAATCTTCAAAAACTGGGCTTAAAAATTCTTCAAGGAAATGTGTTCCGCCTAAAGCTTTTGGAATGCCTACCAAACCGCCGACAACAGAAAGGCCTGCCAAAATCATTAATGGAATGGTCATGCTTTTAGGCGATTCATGTAAATGATCTGATTGATGTTTGCTTCCTCTGAAATCGCCGCTGAACGTTAAGAAATACAAGCGGAACATATAAAAAGTGGTCATCGCTGCAGCCGAAATACCTAAGAACCAAAGTAATTTGTTGTGTTCAAAGGCACCGGCTAAAATTTCATCTTTGGAAAAGAAACCGGAGAAGCCCGGAAAACCAACGATTGCCAAGGTTCCTAATAAAAATGTAAGGTGTGTTACCGGTAAATATTTTTTCAATCCTCCCATTTCCCTGATATCCTGTCCGCCGCTCATCGCATGGATTACACTGCCTGCACCAAGGAATAATAATGCCTTAAAGAAAGCATGCGTCATTACATGGAATACAGCGCCTGTATAAGCACCAACTCCTAATGCAAGGAACATAAAACCTAATTGTGAAACAGTAGAATACGCTAATACTTTTTTAATGTCATTTTGAGCCAAACCTATTGTTGCCGCGAATAATGCTGTGCATACACCCACAATAGCAACTACTTCCATTGATATTGGCGACAAAGTAAATAATATGTTCGAACGTGCAATCATATAAATACCAGCTGTTACCATTGTTGCTGCATGTATTAATGCTGATACCGGTGTTGGACCAGCCATCGCATCCGGCAGCCAGGTATATAAAGGCAGCTGGGCGCTTTTACCTATCGCCCCGACAAATAACAATAAAGTGATCGCTGTTAATATAGGATTGCCGGAAGTGAAATTTTTCGCTAATAGAAATACATCATGATATGCAATGCTTCCAAACGTTACATATATTAATATAATACCTAACAGAAAGCCTAAGTCACCGATACGGTTCATTACGAAAGCTTTTTTTGCAGCATTGTTGTAAGCTGTGTTCTTAAACCAGAAACCAATTAATAAATAAGAACATAGACCAACACCTTCCCAGCCTACAAACATTATTAAATAATTAGAGCCCAATACCAGCAGAAGCATAAAGAAAATGAACAAATTTAAATAAGCGAAGAACCGCGCAAAACCTTCATCGTGGCTCATATAACCAGTCGAATAAACGTGTATTAAAAATCCTATACCTGTGATTATCAATAAAAACAGAGAGGAGAGCGGGTCAATCAAAAATGAGAAGGGGATGGATAATTGGCCTGCTGTGATCCAGCTGAATAAATCAATTGTTATAGATTTTTCTGCCTGTCCAATCAATTGAAAAAATATTCCAAGAGAAATTGCAAAGGCTCCTAAAATTGAACCGCAGCCAATTATACTTACTAATCCTTTCGATAATTTTTTTCCAAATAGCCCAAGAATCACAAAACCGATTAATGGAAGAAGGGGAACTAACCAAACTAAATTTATCATAAATTTTTAAATTTTTCTTAGGAAATAATACAATCGGCAAATTGTCCGCTGTATAACTGACTAATTATTTTTTTACCACTTAAGTTTATTCAAAATGTTAATATCTGTTGATTTTGTATTTCTATATACCATCATCAAAATCGCTAATCCTACAGCCACTTCAGCTGCGGCAACAGCCATAATAAAGAATACAAAAACCTGCCCTTTGCCGTCTGATAAATAGCTTGAAAAAGCCACTAACAATAGATTTATCGCATTAAGCATTAATTCTACCGACATAAAAATAATAATAGCATTTCGTCTGAAAAGTACACCGAGCACACCAATGGTGAACAAAACGGTACTTAACAAAAGGTACATATTAATTGGAATTACTTGTATTGCGCTCATTGGATTTCTGATTATTTTATACTTTTTTTACCTAACATTACAGCACCCACCATGGCAACTAATAATAATATAGAGGATACTTCAAACGGCAGTAAGAAATCGTGAAATAAGGTTTTCCCAAGATTTTCAATTAGGCCGATATTCGGATTGAAAGCGTTTGTTGGAACAATTGTTTCTGCACCTTTTAAAGAACCCACCAAAACTACTAACAGCAAACCAGAAGCAATTGCAGCAGAAAATTTCAACCATGGCTTTTTATGCGGTTCGGTATCTTTATTCAGATTCATAAGCATGATTACGAAAAGGAAAAGCACCATAATTGCACCTGCATATACTATAACATGAACGGCAGCCAAAAACTGTGCATTAAGCAGCACATAATGACCCGCAATTGTGAAAAAAGTCAGCACTAAATATAGTACGCTGTGAACCGGATTTTTAGAAAATACTACCATCAGTGCACACATAATGGCAAGGAAGGATAGGAAATAAAATAAGTATGTAGTAATCATATTTTTCAATTTTTCGATTTCGGGTTTCAGCTTTCGGATTTAAACACTCCGCAATCAAAAATCCGCACTTCGCAATTTTTATAATCTATTGTGGTCAAATTCTTTATGTTTCTTAAACTCTATAACAGCGGGCGTTTGACGCCTTGTAACATCAATGCGTTTATCATTTTCAATACCTTCTACTAAAATATCTTTCCTGTAAATAAACGATTTGCGGTTATACTCAGGAATTACCATCCTGTCGGTTAGGAAAATTGCTTCTTTCGGACAAGCTTCTTCACAATCACCGCAGAAAATGCAGCGCAGCATATTAATTTCATACGTTGCTGCATATTTTTCTTCGCGGTACAGTTTTTCTTCGCCTTTCTTCCTTTCAGCAGAAGTCATTGTAATAGCCTCTGCCGGACAAGCCACTGCGCATAGTCCGCATGAGGTGCAGCGTTCAGCTCCATTTTCATCGCGTTTTAAAACATGCTGTCCGCGGTAGATTCCGCTGAATTCACGTTTTTGTTCAGGATATTGAATTGTTGGCTTTTTTCTGAAAAAGTGAGACATTGTAATTATCATTCCAGAAATAACAGCTGGCAGATAAATCTTTTCATACAAAGACATCTCTTTTTTAACAACAACTTTCGATCTATTTGTTAATGGCAGCATCGTTTTTATTACTTAATAAATACATTTAAAATTTCATGACGCATCATCCATGCCCCTGTCAATACTATATTTAATATCGACAAAGGAATTAATACTTTCCAGCCTAAATTCATTAATTGGTCATATCGGAAACGCGGTAATGTCCATCGTACCCACATAAAGAAGAAGATGCCGAAGAATATTTTTGCAAACAAAAATGCAACCCCCAGCAGAGTTAATAAATTTTCATTATGTACATAGTCTGCAACGAAAGGCATATTGTAACCCCCAAAATAAAACGTTGAAATTACTGTTGCTGAAATGAACATATTTATATACTCAGCAAAAAGATAAAAGCCCATTTTCATGGAACTGTATTCAGTATGATAACCCCCTACTAACTCTTGTTCACATTCAGGCAAATCGAAGGGAGCGCGGTTTGTTTCGGCAAATGCACAAACAATAAAAATCAAACAGCCCAACGGTTGAATCAATACATTCCAGTGCCAGCTGTTTTGCTGAGCTGCAATTTCTCCAACACTTAATGTTCCTGTTGTCATTATTAACGCTATTATTGATAAGCCCATCGCAACTTCGTAACTGATCATCTGTGAAGAAGCCCTCACTGCACCAAGCAATGAATATTTATTGTTTGATGCCCAGCCTCCGATCATAATACCATAAATGCCGATTGATACAACACCAAAAATATAAAGGATGCCGATATTTACATCGGCAATTTGTAAAGGATAACTTTCACCAAAAATAGTAATAGATTTTCCCCATGGAATTACCACTCCTGTCATGCAGGCGGTAAGCAAACTTAATGCAGGTCCGATAATAAACAATGTTTTATTAGATACGCTCGGTATTGTTTCTTCTTTCATAAACAATTTCACCGCATCGGCAACGGGCTGAAGAATTCCAAAAGGTCCCGCTCTGTTTGGTCCAAGACGATCCTGTAAAAATCCTGCAACCTTCCGTTCAGCATAAGTGCTGTACATGGCTATTACCATTGTAATTGCAAACACAACTACAACTAGTATTAATTTATAAATTATATATCCTAAAGTCATAAATATGTTTATTTCTTTTCTGCAAGTTTTTTTGGCTGTTTAGAGCCTTCTAATTTCAATTTTAACACATTCTGATAGTGATTCAGCGAAATTATTGAATGAGGGTCAATTTGGCGCGGGCCTTCAATTACCCAATCATTTATATTTTTTTTCTCAAAACGGCATTCGTTGCAAATCCACTCTTCTGCTTCAGCCCATTTATCTTTACGGGCAGTAACACGCAGTACTTCTTCTCCTTTTTCCCAAAGTGTAACTTTTCCAGAGCATTTTTTACAGTCTCTATGTGCATCCATCGGTTTGGTAAACCATACACGGCTTTTGAAGCGGAATGTTTTATCTGTCAAGGCGCCAACAGGACAAACATCAATAATGTTTCCTGAGAAATCGTTATCAATAGATTTTTCAATATAAGTGCTGATCTCAGATGCCTCACCGCGGAACAACATTCCATGAACCCGGTTGTCGGTGATTTGGTCCGCAGTTTTAATACATCTGAAACACATAATGCAGCGGGTCACATGTAATTTAATGTTTGGCCCAATATCAATCATATCGAATTTCCTTTTAGGGAAATCGTAACGGGTTTTTGATGATCCGTTTTCATATCCCAGATCCTGTAAATTGCATTCTCCGGCTTTATCGCATATTGGACAATCCAAAGGATGATTAAGCAGTAAAAACTCAACAACCCCTTTGCGGGCTTCCAAAACTTCGGGTGAAGTATTGTTCTGAACTTCCATACCATCCATTATGGTTGTACGGCATGCCGGAACAAGTTTCGGCATTGGACGCGGGTCTTTATCAGAACCCTTCGAAACTTTAACTATGCAGGTGCGGCAATATCCGCCGCTGGTTTTTAATTTTGAATAATAACACATTGCCGGCGGTACATTAGCTCCGCCGATCATACGTGCAGCCTGCAGGATGGTTGTTCCATCAGGAACTTCAATGCTTTGTCCGTCAATCGTTACTTTAGCCAT
>CAISYK010000044.1 GCA_903889605.1 uncultured Bacteroidota bacterium | reverse complement strand
ATATAGAAAAAAACAAAACTCTCAGCCTTAGAATATTTATTTGACATCCTTTTTTCATTAAAAAAAGAAAAGAGCGGACATTTATAATCCTAAAATTAATTCATAAATTTAGTGGGCGTGAGTATAATTCTCTATGCGAAAAGAAATAGGCATCGGCTTAATTCATAATTGTAATGAAATGAATCCGATTTAGTATAAAAAACAAATTGATTGTAAAATGGAATTACCGATGGGTTATTAATGATTCCGACCTTTCATCCCAATCACTGCCATCATTCTTCCTGTCTTTCCATCATCTCTCCTATGTGAGAAAAAGAGCTCTTCATCTTTAACAGTACAATAAGCCGATATTTCAATATTTTCGGAAGGCAGGCCGCAATCCATTAGCTGTTTTTTGTTTGCGGATTTTAAGTCTACGAACCATTTTTGCTTTATACCATCAAACTTTTTGAAAGAAGCATCAAAATGCATTGCGACTTCCTCCCCTACTTCGAAATTATCATAACCAATACAAGCACCTATGTATGCAGCGCAGTCAGCCCCTTTTGTGTAATATAATTCATGCATTTTATCCAAAGTATGTCTTACAATTTCGGCAACGGTTCCCTTCCATCCAGCATGAATAGCTGCGACCGCCTTGTTGGTTTTATCATAAATCAAAACAGGGGTGCAGTCAGCAATAGAAACTGATAAATACAAGCCTGCTTTATTTGTAATAAGTGCATCATAACCTTCATTAATAATTGGAGAGTCGGCAGTATAAATATCTATACCGTGCACTTGTTTGCTTAGAACAATTTGCTGAAGATCAATTCCTAATTTTCCAAAAAACAGTTCACGATTATTAATTACACTTTCTTTTACGTCGTTAACAAATAAACCCAAATTCATGGATGAAAAAGGGGAAAGGCTAACTCCGCCAAGGCGTGTGCTTTGTGCAGCAATAACATTAAAGTCTTTAAAAATTTCGGGGTAAATAATCATGCTGAAAATTACAATTTTTACTTGAAATTATCTGAACTTTATTATTTCAATTTATTTCCTTTCAAATCAAATAATTCAAAGTTATTGTAATCACTTTTGATTGGATAAGCTTTAATTTTATTTTCGCCTTTTACAAAATCAATTGACCAATAATTCAGCGGGATAATAATTTTTTTTGTTTCGGTACTATACACTCCATTTTTTCTTGTTCCCAAGTCCTTACCCTGTCCTACTCGAAATAAACTGCAGGTGAATAAAGTTACATCGTTATAAAATGGCACAAGTAATTCGCCTGTTTTTGAATAAAACGAATATTGATAATCATCTCCCACACTTTTTGAGGTTCCGAATAATCGGCAATCTGATACTTCTGGTTCAGAACTAAGCGTTAAACTTTGGCCTTTAGGTGCAGTTAAAACATCTTTACCATTAAGATCTATTATAGAGTAGATTTTGGAATTATCCACTTGATTTGCATAAAACAGGAAATACCCATTTCGGAAACGCTCGTAATACACGTTATGCTTTTTAGGGATTATAATTTTAGCTTGTGTATCCATAATGCAGGTGTTGTAATCCGATAAACTCTTTTCATCGGTTTCAACTGCAAAATATCCTCCATCTAAAATTATAATATGCGCGTTATCTTTTGTAAATGGGATAACTGTTATTCCAGTAATATCAATTACACCTCTTTTTTCGTCTTTATCAATAAACGTTATAAAATTATTTTGTGTGTCCACGTCAAATGCATTCCCTTTAATTGGTTGGGGAATAATTTTTTTCAAATCAGTTCTGTAAAACTCGTGTATGTCTTCCGATTCTTTTTCATCTTTAATATGTATTATTTTCCCAGTAATGCTAATGTCTTTATGTATTATAGGGATAACAACTTTTAAAGTATTGTTATCAACTATACCGAACAAAGGCTCTTCATCTTTGCTTTTAGCATAGCTAACAATAGTATATTGCGGGTTTTCTTCATCTACTAAGGTGGCTGATTTGTATTTCATATCTTTTTTGTTTCCATATACATCTTCAAAGCCGGATAAGCCAGTATCATAATCATTACTTGGTTTATATGTTTGTGCTAAACTATTTAAAGTAGAAATTAAAATAGTTAGTACTAATGTTAATGTGCTTAAAATTTTCATCAGATTTATTTTTTAGGTTATTTTATTTTTTGTTTAGAAACTTTTTTTATTGAGTTCTGACTAAATTAACTTCGATTTCATTTTTAGGATCCAATCCTGGCATATCAACCGTAGCTCTAATAAAATACATATTGTTTGGAGGCATGCTGGATGCATAATTGCTGAATATGCTTAAGCAGAATTGGAACTGAATGGTTTGAGTTTGGTTGGGTTCGATTATAATTCTATTTTTTTCAGTATTAGAATTCAGAGAACCATGTTCTTGTTCATTAAGTCTGGTTTCTCCATCACAATAAATGTTTTCAAAGTGTTTAGAGTAATCGTTTTTAAATATTATTTTATATAATACACCTTCGGTAGTAAACTCTTCCTGAGATTGTGCACCATCTTTGGTAACAATTTTAGTTCCCTTTACTTTATGAACAAATTCCAGTTTTACCTCATCAATAACCGCCGCTGTTTTTTGTGCTGTAATTTCAATCCAGCCGTTTATTAACTGATCATCATAAATTGTTGTGTTAAACATTTTAACTTCTACTTTAGGTTGTCCAATACCAATAGATGCTTTAATTTTATCAAATAGTCCCATTTTATTTATAGTATTTGCGCTTACTTTTTGTTGAAGGGTTTCGGCTTATCCCTGTAAAATCTGAATCATTAAATTTTACAAAACAAAAGTATATCAACAGAATAAGTTGAATGAGGTGAAATGAAGATTCGTAAGGCGGAAATGAAAATTCGAAGGGTTTTAACGATAATTCGTTTTACAAATTATCCAGAAGTACAAGAAATTCTTCCTTTTTTCTAACGGATAAAGGGATTGATGATTTATCCTTCATAATAATAGCGCCGCCATCTGATTTAAGGTAATAATCAAAGTAAGCCAAATTAATTAGATGAGATTGATGCGGACGAAAAAAACCTGTTTCACATAAAAGAGTTTCATATTCTTTAAGAGTAGTAGAAACCAAAATTTTAACTCCATTTAATAAATAAAAGGTGGTGTAATTTTTTTCTGATTCGCAGCGGATAATGTCCTGAATATTTATTGAAAATATTTTTTCGGAAGTTTTCAGAATAATTTTTTGTAATTTTTTTGAGCGTTCAAGATTTGAGAACAAAGTACTATACTTCAAATCAAAAACATCTTTATCAATTGACTTTTCAGCTTTTTTTACGGCTTCTACTAAATCAATTGGATTAAGGGGTTTTAATAGATAGTCAATTGCACTTGCTCTAAAGGCTCTTATTGCAAAATCTTCGAATCCGGTTATAAAAATCACTTTAAAATTAATAGTGTCAATTTTTTTTAATAGATCAAAGCCTGTTCCATCAGGCATTTCAACATCCAGGAAAACAATATCAGGAAGGTATTGTTTAATAATTGCAGCACCTGTTTCTACACTGTTTGCCTCCGCTGTAATAACAATATTAGGGCAGTGTATTTTTATTAGTTCACTATTTTTTTTTCTAATAGTATCTATATCATCAATTATAACGGCTCTTAACATAATAATTTTTAAGTTTCGTAAATATACGGGATTTCAAATATAACCTGTGCTCCTAATATTTGATTTTTATCATCCAGCAAATTATTAAACTGAATTAAAGAATCCTGCTTTGCAGCATAATTAGCAAGCCTTTCCTTTGTAATGTTGATGGCCATAGATTTGTGGTTCGTTTCTTTTGCATTATTAATAAATCCTTTTCCATTATCTGTTATTTTCGCAATTAATTTTTTATCCTGAAATGCAAAATCGATTGCAATTTCTCCTTTTTTAATTACTGCATTTACTCCATGTTTTATGGAGT
>CAISYK010000043.1 GCA_903889605.1 uncultured Bacteroidota bacterium | reverse complement strand
TGCTGCGTTATGGATTGAAGCGAAAATCCTTTTCTTTTTAGAAAAGATTGAAGCGGAAAGCCAAGCCGCTTTCTTTTTTAAGAAAGAGGAACGCCCAAATATTTAATTTGAAAAAAGTCGAAACCTGCAGTAAGTAATTTAAAATCAATAACCTTTTATCATTAGTTTAGTATAAATACTTATGCGCAATACTACTTCCAAATTATTTTTCAGTATTCTTTACCCGAGTTTATTTTTATTTATACTTTGGGGTGTTAAATTATTCGAAACCGCAGAAAATGTAAATTTATCATGGTACGGACTCTACCCGCGTACTGTTCATGGGTTATTGGGGATAATAACATCGCCCTTACTCCATGGTGATTTCCCACATTTAATTGCCAATTCAACTCCTTTATTGATCGTAGGCTCTGTCATTTTTTATTTTTACCGCACTATCGCTTTTCAAATATTTTTCTGGGTGTATTTAATGACAGGCGTTTGGGTTTGGACTGTCGGCCGTGAAGCATATCACATTGGCGCAAGCGGAATAATTTATGGTTTTGTTACATTTTTATTTTTCAGCGGTATATTCCGAAAAGACACAAAATTGCTTTCGATATCGCTGTTTGTTGTGTTTTTATATGGAGGCACTATTTGGGGGGTATTGCCGCTGAGGAATGGTATGTCATGGGAATCGCACATGCTTGGCTCTTTGGCCGGCCTGATAACTGCCTATCATTTTCGTAATGAAGGTCCGGTAAGCCGTAAATATGATTTTGGCGATGATGAAGAAAACGAAAAAATTGATGTAAGCGGTGATCCTGAGCCATTTGAACACTCTGATGAATCAGCCAATGATCAAAGTATTACTTATAATTATATCCCAAAGGAAAAAGAGAATGGCGGATTATAATTTTTTGTTTTTTGTTCTTATTTATTGACGCTCTTGTCTTTATTATTAGTGTTGAACACTGGTGTATAAAGCCTCTTGGGATGTTTGTAATTTTTTATTCATTTGGGCGTTCCGCTTTTTTGAAAAATGAAAGCGGCGGGCTTGGAATTCCTCCTGAGCTAAGTCGAAGGGCTTCAATCTTTTTGCCCTGTCTGACAATTAGGATTTCCGCTGCAATCCCAAACACAGCATCTGCAGTCAAAATAGCAATCAGTATAATTGAGATATCATTGAAATATCATTGAATTATTGATTATACTTCGAAATTGAAAATTCCTTTTATTTAAAACATGATTAATCATATAGTGTTTATAGACTATTTTAGTACCTTTACAGGCTTTAATTTATTGCAGATAACGATTTTAAAACCAATTTGCGGAGTTTTATATAAAAAACAGAAAATACAAGTTCGTAAATTATTACAGATTTATATCATAAAAACATATCCATTTCATTTACTTAAACATTTTTTAAATTGAACTATCTATCAGTGGAATCCGTATCTAAATCGTACGGATCAAAAGTATTATTTGATAAAATCAGCTTTGGCCTCAACCAAGGTCAGCGCATGGCATTAATTGCTAAAAACGGGGCAGGAAAATCAACGCTTCTCAAAATCATTACCGGCAAAGAGATTGCGGATGAAGGTTCGGTTACATTCAGAAAAGATATAATTGTTACTTATCTTGATCAAAATCCTTTGCTTGATGAAAACAGCACTGTTATTGAAGCTATATACAACACGGATAATCCAATGCTGAATGCTGTTCGTAATTACGAAACCGCATTAGAAGCTTTTGAAAAAGAGTATAATGATAGAACATCGGATCAGTTAGAATTATGCAGCTCGCAGATGGATAAGCTTGAAGCTTGGGATTTTGAGGCTAAGGTTCATGAAATATTACAGCGTTTGAAAATTGCTTTCCTTGACAAACATATTGGTACTCTTTCGGGCGGACAAAAAAAACGTGTTGCTTTAGCAAAGGTTTTAATTGATGAACCTCATTTATTAATTCTTGATGAACCTACCAATCATTTGGATGTTGAGATGATCGAATGGTTAGAGAATTATCTTGTTTCAAAAGATATGACCTTATTATTGGTTACTCACGATCGTTATTTTTTAGACAGCATTTGTACCGAGATCATTGAAATTGATAATGGTTATTTTCATCATTACAGTGGAAATTTTCAATATTTTGTTGAGAAAAAAGCGGAGCGGGAATCGATGGAAAATAGTGAGATTGAT
>CAISYK010000042.1 GCA_903889605.1 uncultured Bacteroidota bacterium | reverse complement strand
GAAAATTTTTTTTCCAAATGATAATTATATCTTTTATTTAATATTATCACATAATTATTTTCCCGACAAATATTGGGGTTTAGGCTCAAATACACCTGATAAAAATGGAGAAAATTATTCATTCGAACAATTTTATGTTTTCCCGCATTTTAAAAAGAAAATAGCAAACGACCTTTTTGCAGGTATCTTATTTGAATATCAAAAAGTATATGATATCCGGTATAAAAAAAAAGGACTTTATGACAGCACAATTATTTTCGGCAAAAAAGATTACGCTGTATCCGGAATTGGCGCAAGCTTAGCTTATGATACCCGCAATTCAAGCTGTTGGCCTACAAACGGAGTTTTGGTACAGGGTTCATTTACTTATTTCAACTCTTTTCTGGGTTCAAGCTGTAACTATTTAAATACCATTTTAGACTTTAGGTATTTTAAAGAATTTCTCAAAAACACAGTATTTGCAGCTCAACTGTATAATTTCTCAAATGACGGGCAGACTCCAATCAGAGGGTTATCAATGCTTGGGGGGGCGGCAAATCTGCGCGGGTTTTACCGGGGGAGATACAGGGATAAGAATATGACAACGCTGATCGGCGAATTCCGCAAACCTATTTATAAACGACTTAGTGCCTGCATTTTTGCGGGTATTGGCAGTGTATATAGTAGAGTAAAGGCGGCATCAGTCAGGTGCATTAAAAACAGTTATGGAGCAGGTATTAGGATTTCAATTTTGCCGGAAGAAAAATTAAATATTCGTATTGATTATGGATATTCAAATAAATATAATAAAGGCCTATATTTTACAGTAGGGGAATGTTTTTAGTAATATCGGCCTTTATTTTAATGGGGGCGATATCATCTGAAAAGTGCGGTTAATACTTCGTTTTGTATTGAAGCAAAAATCCTTTTGCCCTTTCAAAAGATTTACGCCCTTCGGATTCCCTCAGGAGAAAATCTAAGGCTGCCGCAATCTTTGTATAAAGAAAAGGGAACGCCGCAATTTATTAACTATGCAGCATTTCTATGAAGTTTGTATATTTTTAACATTTTACAGTAAAAATAATACCGAAATTTAAAACCTAATATATTTAAAATATTGAACTTAATAATAGACATAGGTAATACAAGAATTAAAGCAGCATTATTCGAGCAGAATGAATTAAAAGATTTCTTTGTTTTCGAAACAACGGATGCTTTACTCGCTTCAGATTTGTTTGGAAAGTATTCAATTAAACAATGTATTACAGCTTCAGTAGTTGATAAAATTGAGCCATTCTTAAAAAGGTTAAATGCAGGAATTCAAACTCTTTTGTTTACCAGTGAAACACCATCACCGCTTGTAAATTTATACCGGTCGGCAAACACTCTTGGCTCTGACAGGCTTGCGTCTGCAGTAGGAGGAAATTTATTATTCCCGGGCAAAAACCTGCTGGTGATTGATGCCGGCACCTGCATAAAATACAATTTTGTAAACAGCAATGATGAGTATTTGGGCGGCGGCATTTCGCCGGGTTTGCAGATGCGTTTTAAAGCATTGAATACTTTTACTGCCCGCCTGCCGTTATTGGACATTGATCAAAATTTCGACAGCTTTATCGGCACTAATACAAATGAAAGCATTCTGTCAGGCATACAAATAGGCGCTTTAGCAGAATTACAAGGTCTTATTGAAAAGTATAAAAATATATATCCGGATATAAATATAGTTTTAACAGGCGGGGACGCTTATTTTTTTGAGAAACGATTAAAAAACCGCATCTTTACGGATTCATTTTTAATACTGAAAGGGTTAAACAGAATATTAGAGTATAATTTAAAAGCAGCAAGTTTAAAGTAAGTATGAATACCATAAAAAGCGTAAGCAAACTAAAGTTAATAGTATTTGTATTTTTTGTACTCGGCACATTGTACTCTATACACAGCACTTCAACAGCACAGGTGACAAATAGTTCGCCGTATTCACGTTACGGCATAGGCGATTTGAGCGGCAAAGGTTTTGCACAAGGTTTTGCAATGGGAGGCACTAATACAGCCCTGCAGAATGATTCAACTCCTGTGTACTTTATCAATACAGGGAATCCGGCATCGTATTCAAATATACATTTAACCACTGCTGAATTGGGAGAAAATTTTAACCGCACTGCCCTGCAGAGCACTAATGCAAAAAAAACAATCAATAATGCATCCCTGGCATATTTGTCATTGGCTTTTCCGGTAAACAGATGGTGGGGAGCCAGCTTTGGTTTAATACCATACAGTTCGGTTGGTTATAAAGTATCCGATCATCAGGAAATAAATAATATAGGCGGTGTAGATTTTTTATATGAAGGCAGCGGCGGTGTAAACCAGGTTTATTGGGGAAATGGAATAAAACCTTTTTATGGCTTACCCCAGCTTTTTTTAAAATCAAAAAGATACAACCGTTTAAAAGGGGAAAAAAATTATTCAAAAACGAATAAAATATTGAACAGAAAAAAATCATTACAGTCATTATCTTTAGGACTTAACGCTTCATATTTATTTGGAAGTTTTGACAACACAAGGCGCTCAATATTTCCAACAAGCAGCAACTCTTTTAATGCCCGCACAGGGACGATTACCCGTATTGGAGATTTTTATTTTGATTATGGTGCACAATATTCCTATACTATCGATTCAATAAAAGGCCGTGAATTAAAAGAAAAAGTGAAACTATTATTTGGTGCTTCTTTTGCCGCTCAAACTAATATTAATGCAAAAATTGACAGCCTTTCATATACCTATTTTAACAATAATTCAGGATATGAAATTGGAAAAGATACCGTACAGAATATTCAAAATGTAAAAGGGACATTAAAGTTTCCCTTGTCTTTTGGTTTCGGATTAGGCCTTAAAAAAGGCGACAGATGGTTAATTGCAGGAGACTTTGCAATTCAAAACTGGAGCAGCTACATGGCTTTTAACAAATCGCAGGAATTAAAAAACAGTATGCGGGTTTCATTAGGAGCTCAGTATGTTCCTAACTCAAAAGCAAACGGAAAAGGGAATTATTTCAAAAGAATATATTACAGAATGGGCGGCCGTTATTCTCAAACACTGCTGGAATTAAAAAACACACAATTAACAGAATATGGAGTCAGCCTGGGTTTGGGGCTGCCGGTAGGTCGTAATTTTTTACTTCAGAATTTTTCACTCGTAAACATTGGTGTTGAAATCGGACAGCGCGGAACTGCAGTAAATGGTTTAATTAAAGAACAATTCATTAGAGCAACCGTTGGTTTTACGATAAATGACAGATGGTTTGTAAAACCAAAATTTGATTAATTTTACTGTGCCGATCGCTGATAAAAAGAGTTTTAAACAGAGTTCGCTAAGAATTAACGGTTACCAATAACGAATCGTTACAGAATAACGAAACTGAATGTTAAGAAAACAGTAAAGGTAATTTTGTAAACCCTCATATAGTCTATTATTCGTGACAAATATTTATGTTTAAGCAGTGAAAACAAATTATATATTTTATATTCTTATTATCATTTTATCTGCATTTTTTTATGGCTGCGAAAATGATATTGCTGATGTAAATTCAGTTGCTTCGGATACAGACAAGAATGCCCCGATCGAATCAAGCAAAAATGCGGAATTTTTATACAGCGACTCGGCTCGTATAAGATCAAAACTAAAAACGCCTTTAATAGACCATTATATGGGGAAAAAACCATATTATGAAATGCCTAAAGGAATGGAAGTTGTTTTTTATGACAAGTTTCGTAAAGAACAAACTAAACTTACCGCAAATTATGGTATCGGCTATGACAAAGAGAATAAAATGAATGTTATGGAAGCCAAAGGTAATGTTATTGTTATAAATGAGAAAGGAGATAAATTGAATACAGAACATCTGACCTGGAATTCACTGACAAAAAAAATATATACCAATGAGTTTGTGAAAATTACAACAAAAGATGAAGTTATTTGGGGCAACGGACTTGAAGCAAATGAAGATTTTTCGCAGTATGAAATTAAACAGGTAAAAGGGCAGATAGCAGTAAAAGACAGCCCTGCAGCGCCCAAATAAATTTTATATATACAAGCATTGCTGAATGGTATCCCCGCATATTTTAGATTTTACAGAAAAAATAAAATCTTAAACATCATTTATGAATAAAACATTTAAAGTACTTGAAATAATATGGCTTGTAATGAGCGGCGTAGGAATATTTATGTCCGTGTACTCAATCTTCATAAAAGATTATAAAAACGCCTTATATTTCCTTGCATTTTTTATCATTTGCGGCGGAATGTTTGCGGTCCGCCGGCACCAGCGATTAAAATCTGAAGAAGAGCAAAAACGACAAGAACAAAACAAATAAGTTATTAAGAATTTAAGAGTTTATGTTATTACGCAATATCTTATAACTAAATAATCTTAAATCAATAACCAACAAAAAAGTGGAAAGTTCAGTTATTATATTTATTGCATTGCTTGCCTCCGCCTTTTTTTCGGGACTCGAAATTGCTTTTATAACCTCCAATAAACTACGTATTGAGTTAGAAAGCAAACAAGGAAATTTTTCGGCAAAAATATTATCTCATTTTAGTAAATATCCATCGCGCTATTTGGGCACTATGCTGCTCGGTAATAATATTGCTTTGGTAATATTTGGTATTTATATGGATGAAGAACTGCATCATTTTATGGGGCAGTATATTTCATCAAAAGCGGGGCTTTTGCTTCTTTCCACATTTTTATCTACAATGCTTATTCTTGTTGCTGCGGAATATTTACCAAAAAATCTTTTTAGAAAAAACCCAAACAGAACACTCAGCCTTTTTGTGTTTCCGCTTACAATTGTTTATGGAATATTGTATCCAGTTGTAATGGTTACAATCGGCTTTTCTGAATTTATACTTAAAAGAATATTCCGTGTTAAAATTGAAAATGAAAACATTGCCTTTACAATGATTGACCTGGATAATTATTTAAGGGAAGGCACATCTGCTGTAGAAAAAAAGGCGGAGAAGGATCATGAAATACAAATATTTCAAAATGCGCTGGACTTTTCGAGCGTTAAAGCCAGGGAATGTATGGTTCCGCGAACTGAAATTATTGCCTTAGAAGTTAATGGCAGCATTAATGAATTAAAAAACACATTTGTGCAAACTAGACTTTCTAAAATTTTAATATACTCCGAAAATATTGATAACATTATTGGATATGTTTATTCAAAAGAATTATTTAAGAACCCTCAAAGTATACGCAGCATATTACTGCCGGTAAGCATTGTTCCCGAATCAATGGCTGCAAGTGAAGTGCTGACTGTATTTATTCAGCAGCATAAAAGTATTGCTGTGGTAGTTGATGAATTCGGCGGGACTTCCGGCATGCTTACCATAGAAGACATTATTGAAGAAATTTTCGGCGAAATAGAAGATGAACATGATAAAGAAGAAATGACGGATAAACAGCTGAGTGAAACGGAGTTTATTTTTTCAGCGCGCTTAGAAACAGATTTCATAAATGATAAGTACCATCTTAACCTTCCTATTTTGGATAACATTGAAACTGTCAGCGGCTTGATTATGCATTTTCATGAAAGCATCCCTAAGCCTAATGAGGAAATACGTATTGAAAACTTTTTATTTAAAATAACAGCTGTCACCAAAACCCGAATCGAACAGGTAAATTTAAAAGTTCTGACTCCGGCTAAGTAAATTATTCGGATTGTTTACAGAACTCAATAAAATTAATATTCATTTAATTTAATGCTGTCTTAAACATTGATTCCTATTATCAGGATGTCGTCTGTTTGTTCAATATTTCCTCTCCAATTTTCAATAAAAGAATCCAGATAGTTTCTTTGTTCATCCATAGGCTGGTCTTGAATTGAAAGGAGTATTTCTTTAAACTTATTTGTTTTTAATTTTTTATTATTTCCGCCGAACTGGTCTGCAAAACCATCGGTGGATATATATATTGAATCATTCTTCTGAAGCTGAAAAGTATGAGTAGTGAATTTTTTTTGATCGTTATAATCCAACCCTCCTATAGGGAATTTGTCAGCTTTGGTTTCTTCCAAAATATTGTTTTTTATATAATACAAGGAACGGTTTGCGCCGGCATAATGCATTGTCAGACCAGCTTCTTCCTGAGGCATATTGGGGGCTAAGCCGATGGATATATCGGGAGCTGCAGATTGCTGGCTTATCTCAAAACAGCATATAGCTGCATCCATCCCATCACGCGATTCGGAGCCAGTTTTCCTTTGGTGCAGCGAATAGTTTACTTCTTTGTTCAGTTCTTCAAGGATTTTTGCAGGGTCTGTAATTCCTTTTTCATTTACTATATGGTTAAGATGCGTATTGCCGATAACACTCATAAATGCCCCTGGTACGCCATGGCCTGTGCAGTCGACAGAAGCAATGATCTTTTTTCCATCCTTATGAGAAAACCAATAGAAATCTCCGCTTACAATATCTTTTGGTTTAAAAAGCACGAAGGAATTAGGAAAACATTCTGAAATTTCAGTTAAGGAAGGTAAAATAGCTTCCTGTATCCG
>CAISYK010000041.1 GCA_903889605.1 uncultured Bacteroidota bacterium | reverse complement strand
ATAATCTCCTTTGCCCTCTCTTGATTTCCAGTGCTGTTTACCCAAAATTTTTCAATAGAAGCTTTTTTATTTGCACTTGCATTTAATTCATCATACTCCTGCTTTGAAGTGATGAACCGCAACGGCGGAACCATGTCATCTGCTTTCTTTACTTCAGGGAAAACATCTGAAAAATTAAATAATGTCAGACCTTCACGTTTTGTAGTATCTAACTGAAAATGATAAAAACCTTTTTTCGCAGCTGTAAAATTAACGATGCCGTCCGGCGACAACTGAAGTGTAAAAGCACTATCCTGTTTATATTGAAAAGGTCTTGGATCACTTATAGAAAAGGGAGGAGAAGCTAAAGGAAAATCACGGTTATAATATCTCACATACAGATTAACACCGATTTTTGCTTTATAATTTATTATTACTTCTTCATCCGTTTTTACGAAGTTATGAAACAGCGGAGCATCAGTTGATTTCGATTTAACTAAAAAATTCTGTCGGTTCAAATCATTATCTTTTTCAATGGCTATAACATTTGTGACCTCAATATTCCGGTTCAAGTCAGCAATTGTAATACGTAAAAAATAAGTGTGTGCTGCCATGGCCTTAATATTTATTTTCCCAATCAGGAATTTATCTGAATTCCCATTATTCATGTCTACAAGGCGCAATGAGGAACTGTCAGAAATTTCTTTTGAATCATACGAAGGCAGCAAACGATAAGAGATTAATACATTGGAAAAAAAATTTATTCCATCCGGACGCATATATAATAAATCCTTACTGCTGATTTTAAAATGGAGTTCCGATATTGTATCGCTCACATGAAATACTGCGAACTGGGGATGAATAGTGTTAGCTTCCCTTTTATAAGAATTACTTTTTGAGGTTAAGTTTGTTTTTCGAGGTGATGTGCAGGAAAAGATAAAGAGGAAGACAGATAGATATAAAAATATTTTTTTCATTATGATTCTGAGCCTTCCATAAATAATTGTGAAGGAGCGTCCTGTTCTAGAAACTTAGATGGAATTTGTTTTTCCTTATTTGTTTTGGCTCCTAACTTTTTAATATTTTCAATTCTTCTGACAAGGTTCCCGCTTCCGGTATTCAGCTTACTAATTGCATCCTGATATGCTTTGCTGGATAATTCAATTCCCTTTTCAATCTTCTGCATATCCTCCAAAAAGCCCACAAATTTATCATACAGTTCACCACCCTGCCTTGCAATTTCCATAACATTTTTGGTTTGACGCTCCTGCTTCCAAAGGGAAGCTATAGTGCGTAATGTGGCCAATAAGGTTGATGGACTAACAATTACAATTTTCTTATCCCAGGCAAAACTAAAAAGTTCCTGATCGGCTTGAACAGCAGCGCTGAATGATGATTCAATAGGAATAAACAGCAGTACAAAATCGGGAGTATTAAAGTCCGGTGACGACTGGTAATCTTTGCCGCTCAACAATTTAACATGATTGCGGACAGATAAAAGATGCTCTTTGGTATACCTCTCTCTTTCTTCATCATTTGAAGCATTCACACAAGCTTCATAAGCTATCAGGGAAACCTTTGCATCAACAATAATATGTTTGTCGTCAGGAAGTTTTATTACCGCATCAGGCTGAATTCGATTTCCGTCACTATTATTGGTGCTGAATTGTGTCAAATACTCCTGCCCTTTAACTAAACCGGAACGTTCAAGAACTTTTTCCAGAATAACTTCGCCCCAATTGCCTTGTTTTTTATTATCCCCCTTTAAAGCCTTAGCAAGATTATTAGCATCCTCGCTGACCTGTTTATTTAAATCAATAAGATTTTTTATTTCTGCTTTAAGGGTAATGCGTTCGTCTGATTCTGTTTTATATGCCTTCTCCACTTTGCTTTCAAAATCTCTGATTTTTTCCTTTAATGGATTTAATATAATTTCCAGATTATTTTTATTCTGATCAGTAAATTTTTGTGATTTTTCATCTAATATTTTATTGGCAATATTTTCAAACTCAATAGTGTATTTTTTGTGAACGTTTT
>CAISYK010000040.1 GCA_903889605.1 uncultured Bacteroidota bacterium | reverse complement strand
CAAATTTTAAATATAAATGCTGTTTGGGATCTCAGCACATTGGGAAACAAACAGCATTTACTTTTTAACTTTAAAAACATTTTGTATATTAGTATTCACTAGCTTTTAAACGAATAATTTAAGATATAATATCCCCTAAATGCGGTCATATAAAAAAATCAATATTCGTTGAACATAAGAGAATAAAAGTTTATCAAATTATTCTGTTAAAACTTTATGGCTCAATGCTTGCTTAATTAAAAGTGTAATGTTTAATATTGCAGCAATTGATAAAGTCTCACAGGCTAAAAAATAAAGTTATGGGAACACAAGCCACACAAGTAACGCATGGAATAAAAATAAGTGTTGAAACTAAGTTTCACACCGAAAATTCAGATGTAGAAAACCGCCATTTCCTTTTTTTGTATAATATTACAATTGAAAATAAAAGCAATTACGCTGTTAAATTAGTTTCGCGTCACTGGAATATTTTTGATTCAAGCAGCGAAATATGCAAAGTAGATGGAGAAGGCGTTGGCGGGGAACAGCCAAAGTTAGAACCAGGTGAAATTTTTGAATATGAATCTGTCTGCAGCCTATCTACCGATATCGGCAAAATGAATGGCGTTTATTTAATGGAACGTCAATTTGATAAAGCCCGCTTTTATGTTACAATTCCTGAATTTGAGCTGATTGTTCCGCAGAGGCTTAATTAACAAACCCTTTCCTGTCTCCCCGTTGGGGTGGAAAGTCAACTTCAAAGCTGACAATGCCATAGCTTGAAGCAATTACTATGATTCATTTAAGAATAACGAGGGACTGCTTATAATCCATCAATTCAAATAAACGGCTTCTTTACCTTTTATATTTATTTCTACCGTAATATGTTCCTGCAAAGTGGTGGAAAGGGATAATCCAACAAAATCTGCTTTGATGGGATATCGGTTGTGCCCTCTATCTACTAAAACAACTGTGGTTAGACGTTTCAGCTGGGCGGTTAAAAATGGCTTGGCGCCAAAAATCAATGTTCTGCCCGAATTCAATACATCATCTACTAAAATAATAACTTTATTTTTTAATTCTTTTTCTGACAATGCCAAATTTATTTCAGTTGCCAGCGGATTTTTTTTATCTATGACAATTTCAATCAATTTTGTTTTGATAGGAGATATTTTTTGTAATACTTTAACTATTTGCTTAGCAAGAATAAAACCATTATTGGCAATACCAGCAATAATAATCTCTTTTTCATCGTAATTGTTCTCATATATTTCATATGCAATCCGATTTATTTTTTGCTGAATTTGTTTGCTGTTTAATATTAATGTTTTACTCATAATTTTGTTTTCTTTGTCACATTGAAATTTATGATTTTTTTATTCAATCCTAAAATCTTAACATCTCCTGCAGAATATTTTCCCCCTTTAATTATCAAGGAAAAATATTTTTGTATATCCGCAAAAATGGGAAAATGAATCCGAATATTCAGCCAAGATTATTTTTGTTCAGTTTTAATCTTTTATTTGAAATACGTTTTCACTGATCCTAAAAATTCATTAAAACAATTGCTGTTACCTGCAATTATTTCTTTTCCGAAAACATAATCATTCCCGCCCTTAAAATCTGTCACTTTACCTCCAGCCTGCTGCACGATAAACGCACCTGCTGCCACATCCCAAGGCTGAAGACTGTATTCATAAAAACCATCGAATCTTCCGCATGCTACATAAGCTAAATCTGTAGCAGCAGAACCAAGTCTGCGTATACCTCGTGTATGTTTAGTATAATATTTCAGCAAATCCATATATTCGTCCTGCCGATTATAATCATAATAAGGGAAACCTGTAGCCAACAATGAGTCTGCTAGAGTTTCAGCGCTGGATACGCATATTTCCTTCCCATTCATATAAGCTTTACTTCCTTCCCATGCATAAAAACATTCATCCATATTTATTTCGTAAATGACACCTAGTACTAATTCATTATTGCGCATCAAGCCAATACTAATAGCAAAGCATGGAATCCCATGAATAAAATTTGTAGTACCATCAAGCGGATCTATTATCCAATTATAAATATCACCTGTTTTTGATGAAGTGCCTTCTTCAGCAATATAGCCTGCTTCAGGTAATAAAATAGAAAGCCTTTCTATCAATTTTTGTTCTGAGGTTCGATCTACATAAGAAACAAAATCATTTTTCCCTTTTATTTCAATACTATCATTTGAAAATTT
>CAISYK010000039.1 GCA_903889605.1 uncultured Bacteroidota bacterium | reverse complement strand
TTTTACAAAAATAAAAAACACCATTTTTTACATTATAATTTGATTGATTTACATATTTTTGCATGAAATTAATAATTAAAAAAAAACTTTATAAAATGACAATCGAAAACAACACAGTAGTTTCTGTAAACTACCTTTTAACAAAAAAAGATACAGGCGAACAAATAGAACAAACAAGCAAAGAAAACCCATTCGTATTTATTTTTGGTACCGGAGGTTTACTTGAAGATTTTGAAACTAATTTGCGAGGCAAAAAAGCAGGCGACACATTTGATTTTTTTATTGAACACAAACGCGGTTATGGAGTGCGCGATGAGCAGCACATGGTATTAATACCTATTGAAGCATTTGTAGGAGAAGACGGAAAATTTGATGACGAAAATGTAAAAGTGGGAGTAACTCTTCCAATGGTTGACAACGAAGGCGGGCGTTTGTATGGCGTGGTTATGGAAATAAACGCAGAAAATGTAAAGATGGATTTTAATCACCCTTTGGCTGGTCAGGATCTGCATTTTAAAGGAGAAGTAATTGAAGTTCGTGTCGCTTCAGAAGAAGAATTGTCGCATGGGCATGTTCATGGAGAACACGGGCATCATCACTAAAAAGAAACCCACCCCAACCCTCCCAAAGGGAAGGAGTACTGCACTGCAAGTTAAGCATAGAACTCAAAGTGAAGCACCTCCTCCCTTTGGGGGAGGCCCGGAGGAGCTCGTTACCCTCAGAGAACCTACGGATAAAGAGTTTGAACAGGTTTGTGCATTCATAAATGAATTTGAATTAGACTGCCGTAATTTAAAAAAAGAACAATTTATAACCGCATTTCGAGGTGAAGAATTGGCTGGCTTCGGCAGAATCCGTGAACATACTGATTGTTTTGAACTATGCTCCTTAGGCGTGGTTACCAAACTGCGCAGAAAGGGCATTGGTAAAGCGATTGTTAAAAAGCTAATTAAGGGTTCTTCAAAAAATATTTACCTGGTTTGTATTATCCCCGAATTCTTTATTCCTTTCGGTTTTCAAGTGATGAAAGAATATCCAGCCTCTATCCAAAATAAGATTAAATACTGCAGCCTCGAATTGGCGGTTCCTGAAACTTATGTGGCTATGCTTCTGCACAAATACCAATTCCATAATTACTTAAAGGGAGTGAAGTGTTAGCTGTTTTGATTGCCCGTATAAAAACAGTAATAACTTTTAAGGAGGCTTAGGGCCGGTATAATGGACGCACGGGGTTTCTGTCCAGATGCAGCCTTTATGAAAATTTATTCTTAAACCTTTTGAATCTGCTTCATTAATTTCAAAAACAAAATCTGGTTGTTCGAACCAGTTTTTTAAACAGTTTTTATTTACTTCTGTATAGTTGTTTGATGCTTTGGCAAATCTTTTTAAAAGTGCGTTATAGCTGCTTTTTCCTTTCTTTGATTCATCAACAATAAAATATTTTCCTGAAGGCAGCAGAAGCTGAATTTTCCCAGAAGTATCACTGCTTATTTCTAAAAATATGTTAGAATCAAATGTGTTTTTTTCTCCTTTCTTGATGTATAGTTTTTTTTCTGCCAAAGGAGTTGGGGTTCCCAATTGCTCAATCATTTCAGGTGAAGGTCTTGCTCCTCCGCAATATGAAGATGTCTGTGTGACGTTTATCTCAACAAAGAATTTTTTTTCATTACCTGCAATTGAGGTCTCTTTGATGGTTTGAATTTTCTTGCCTTCGCTTTTTTGCACATCTCCTTGAGGAAAAACCGAAACAGAAGAAAAAAGGAAAAGGACAATCAAACTACGCATAATACTTTTTTTTGCGAAAATAAATGTAATAATCAAACTAAATTATTGTTGTCAAAAATTATTGTAATTACAGCCTATTGAATTAAATGTGTTTTTATAATTTTAGTTAGAGAGCACTGATCACAGGTTTTAAAGCGGTAATTGCATCATCAATAGATTTAATATTTTCAAATGAAAGCGTCAGTTTGCCGCTGCTCTCTTTCATTTTGCAGGTACGGGCATTCATCTGTACAAATTTCAGAACTTTTGTAAATGTTTCGCTTTGATAATAAGGGGATTTTTGATTTTGAATGAAGTATCCCGACATACGGTTGTTCTTCAGCATTAATTTTTCAAATCCGATTTCCATTGCCAGCCAGCGCAGGCGGATAGTATGAATTAATTCTATAGTCTGCTGCGGAACAGCTCCAAACCGATCGAGCAGATTGGTTTCAAAAGCTTTCAATTCTGATTCATCCTTAGCATCATCCAGTTCACGGTATAATGACAAACGCTCGGCAATATTATTAACAAAATCATCAGGAATTAAAATCTCCAAATCTGTATCTATTGCACAATCATTTATGTATGCAGTGTGAATAGTTCCGGTATATTTATGCGACCCTCCAACTTCTGTAGTTCGTAACTCTTCGTGCTCTAAACGCAGTTCTAATATGGCTTCATTCAATATTTTTTGATACATCTCAAAACCTATTTCGTTGATGAAACCGCTTTGTTCACCTCCTAATAAATTGCCTGCCCCGCGTATGTCCAGATCCCGCATTGCAATGTTGAATCCGCTTCCAAGGTCAGAAAATTCCTCAATAGCTTTCAACCGTTTGCGTGCTTCACTGGTGAGTAAAGAAACCGGTGCAGTTAGCAGATAACAAAACGCCTTTTTGTTGGACCGCCCCACACGTCCGCGCATCTGGTGCAGATCACTCAAACCGAACATGTGCGCCTGGTTTATTATAATAGTGTTGGCATTGGCAATGTCCAAACCTGATTCAATAATAGTTGTCGCAACCAATACATCGTATTCTCCTTCAACAAAATCAAGCATCACCTTTTCCAGTTTGTCGCCGTCCATTTGTCCGTGGCCAATTGCAACCTTTACATCAGGACAAAGGCGTGAAATCATTCCTGCAACTTCCATAATATTCTGCACCCTATTGTGCACAAAAAATACTTGTCCCCCTCGGGATACTTCAAACATAACGGCATCACGAATAATTTCTTCGTTAAATGTGTGCAGTTCCGTTTGAACAGGATAGCGGTTAGGCGGAGGTGTGCTGATAACAGACAAATCACGAGCTCCCATCATTGAAAACTGAAGGGTGCGGGGGATTGGAGTTGCTGTTAGGGTGAGAGTATCCAGGTTAGTTTTCAGAGTTTTTAATTTATCCTTTACACCAACGCCGAACTTTTGTTCTTCATCAACAATCATCAAACCTAAATCTTTAAACTTTACATTTTTCCCTACGATACCATGTGTTCCAATCAAAATATCTATTTGGCCTTTCTGCAGTTTTTCAAGTGTTTCTTTCTGTTCTTTTGCTGTTTTAAAACGATTAATATAATCAATCTTACAAGGGAAATTTTTTAACCTGTCGGAAAAGGTTTTATAATGCTGCAGTGCAAGAATAGTAGTTGGAACAAGTATTGCCACTTGTTTGCTGTCGCAAACCGCTTTAAATGCAGCCCTCACAGCTACTTCTGTTTTTCCGAAACCTACATCACCGCAAATAAGCCTGTCCATAGGCCATTCACTTTCCATGTCTTTTTTAAAATCGGCTGTTGATTTTATTTGATCAGGGGTGTCTTCATAAATAAAAGACGCTTCCAGCTCATTCTGCAAATAGTTGTCAGGGCTGAACTGGAAGCCTTTTAAAGTTTTTCGTTTAGCATAAAGCTGAATTAAATCATAGGCGATCTCCTTAACTTTTTTCTTTGTTTTTTGTTTCAGCGTTGCCCAGGTATTGCTGCCGAGTTTATTTATTTTTGGCTCTGCGCCTTCTTTGCCTGAATATTTTGCAATGCGGTGTAAAGAGTGAATACTGATATTTACAATATCATAATCTTTATAAACCAAACGAATAGTTTCCTGTGTTTTGCCGTTTACTTCAATGATTTCTAAACCGCCGTAACGGCCTATTCCATAATCGATATGAGTGATATAATCTCCGGGGTTCAATCCTTTTAATTCTTTAAGTGTAAGCGCCTCACTCTTTTTATTGAAACTGTTTTTTAAGCGGAAGCGGTGGTAACGGTCGAAAATCTGATGATCGGTATAACAGGCAAGTTTTAAATCATTGTCGATAAACCCATTGGAAATAGAAGCCTCACCCCAGCCTTCGTCAAAAGGGATAGCGCTTGCTGCATATTTTGAAGTTTTAGAAATATCTTCAAATATTGAATAAAGCCTATCAATTTGTTTATGATTTTCGGCAAAAATAATGTTGCTGAAACCATTCTTAATATTAGCATTCAGACTATCTAATAAGTAACTGAAATTTTTATTAAAACTTGGCTGAGGAGAAAAATTATACGTTATTGTCAGTGTTGGTGTTAATGAAAAGTGATTGCCGAATTCGACCAGCGGAAATTTTAAAACCTGTTTCGTAAATGTGTCTTTATCAATATACAGTTCTTTCGGTTCAAGCTGCTCAATAACGGAATCCAGCTTAAGGTAAGAGTCTTCAGCAAGAGAAAAGGCTTTTTCTATCCTATCAATTGTTAATTGAAAATGCTTGAACCACACAACAGAATTTTCAGGAATAAATTCAAAAAATGTCTGCCGGCTTTCCTGAAGTAACCTTGTTTGTATGTTTGGAATAATGGTACAGTATTCCAGCTTTTTAATGGATAGCTGTGAAATAGAATCGAAACTGCGGATAGAATCAACCTCATTTCCTAAAAATTCAATCCGGTAAGGACTATCATTTGAGAAAGAAAAGATATCCACTATGCCGCCTCTTACAGAAAATTGCCCAGGCTCTATAACGTAGTCTACGCGGTCAAAGCCGTATTCCAATAATACTTCGCATATAAAATCAATCGAAATTTTTTCACCCTGTTTTAATTCTAATGTGTTTTTGCTGAGGTGAGTTTTTGTAACAACTTTTTCGGTGAGCGCTTCAGGGTAGGTTACAATACAAATATGTCTTTTACCGGTATTGATTTTATTCAATACTTCGGCACGGAGCAGGATATTTGAATTGTCAATATCTTCATGCTGATATGGCATACGGTATGATGCAGGAAAAAACAATACATTTTCCTCTCCTAATAAATTTTCTAAATCATTAAGAAAATAAGCTGCATCTTCTTTATCAGCAAGTATCAGTAAATTGGTTTTGTAAATGTTTTGATGTGCTGCAGCTGTAATAAATGCAGACCCTGAACCAACGATACCTTTTAACCGAATGCGCGCAGAACTCCCTTTCAATTCATCTATTAAGAAAGAATTGTTTTTGGAATCACTGTATTTGCGTAAAATATCTTCTTTTGTCACAAGCCTTAAAAGAATACAAAAATACAAAAAATATGCCGTATGAATGTTTATATCAGCCCAGTTTGTTCAATGTCATTATGGATAAAAGCTGCTGCAGATATTTCGAGAGGCTGAACATGAAATGCGCTCAGTCAGTACGAACCTGCATTATGCCTCTGAACCATTTTTATTTTATGTGATCTTGATAAGTGTGATCCTATATATCAAACAAAGCAGCTGTCAGAACTGCAAAAAACAGCAAAACAGAATTAGAGATCTATTGAAAAACATATAATCTATTGTGTATTCAATTTTGAAAAAACTTGAACCGCTCAATATCAGTATGACAAATTTTGCAAATAATATATTTTGGGGTCCTGCTTATTAGACTCCTGTGTTTTCCTGAACAAATTAATTATCTAAATTCACATAAAACAAAGGTTTATCCCCTATATATTCACCTGCAGGATCCAGTTTTTTAAAAAGC
>CAISYK010000038.1 GCA_903889605.1 uncultured Bacteroidota bacterium | reverse complement strand
TCACCAAAGTTCCAGGAATAAGATTGTATTATATCGGGAGGGCTGATGGCAGACAAATTATTGAACGAAACGCTATTTCCAAAACAAACATTGACCGCAGAAAATTGAGGAGCTGGCAATGGGCGCACTGCTATATTCACAAAAGCGCTGTCTTTGCAGCCGTGGATGTTTTTTACAATAACAGAATAATCTGCGGTTGAAGAGGGTGATATTTTTATTACAGCAGTTGTGTTTCCTGTGCTCCATAAATAGTTAACACCGCCGGATGCCGTTAGAATGGTGCTGTCGCCTGCACAAATACTTGTAATGCCTGTGATCGATGCTGTTGGCAAAGAATCCACTCTTATTTTTACGCTGTCTGTGTTTGAACAGCCATTGTTATCAGTACCTGTAACAAAGTATTGCGTGCTGACCAAAGGGGTTGCTAATACCGCTGTTCCTGAGGCTGTGTTTAATCCTGCAGCAGGAAACCATGAATAAGTATTTGCCCCCCCAGGCATTTAAAGTTAAAGAGCCGCCCATACAAATTGAAGAATCCGTACTAAGTATCAAATTTGGCAATTGATGAACAACTATTTGTATTTGTGCGGTATCCTTACAATTGTTAAAATTAGAAACCACCCGGTAAGTAATATCAGATACTGGTGCGGCAATAACTGTTTTCGCAGTATCGCTGCTTAATGTAAATGCAGGAGACCATAGAAAATTTGAATATCCCGATGCCGTTAATGTTAATGTATCACCATTACAGATGCTGTCTTTGCTTGCTGTTATTGTTAAGTCATTTATAGGTTCAAACCATTGAATTACAACTAAACCATTGCCGCCTTTAGACCCAACAGACATATTACCTGTACCAATACCCGGGTTAGCGGGGCTTACCCATGCTGTATAGTGTGCATCTGCTGTATGCGGTGGATCCTTATGCATTGCCGGATAAACATTCCAGCTGCCGAAGTCTGGTGAAGAAAGTGACAGTCCGCTTGTTACAGAACCATGTACAAAGTTGGTTCCGCCTTCTCCAGCTTGATAAATACCGTTACCAGATAGTCTTAATGTCATTAATCCGCCATAATAACCTCCTCCTCCTCCTCCTCCAATTTTAACGCCGCCATTTTCTCCATGCATATTAGGCATACCGCCGCCAAAAACAGCATCTCCCCCTTGTCCGCCGGAAGTGCAGTATGCGTTTGGAGCAGCCCTTTCTGCTCCCCCTCCGCCGCCTGCTAAAAGCAAGGCTCGTGACTGATCTGTTGGAACTATTGTCGCTGCACCTGTATATATTCCTGATAATCCACCTCCAAATCCGCCAAAATTCAAAGAAGAATATGATCCGCCAAAACCGTAAGATATCACATCACTGGCTCCATCGCATACTCCCCCTTCACCAACCATCACTGAATATACAGCTGCCGGGGTTACAGTTAATAATCCTTCGGTATAACCTCCTGCTCCTCCGCCAGCATTTTGAAAGTTATAAGAAGAACCGCCCCCGCCAGCACCCCAAGCTTTTATTTTAATAGATGTTACCCCTGGAGGTACAATAAAATATTGGTCATATCCTGTATATTTTACAGCAATACCTTTATTAAAGCCAGGTTCTGGGTTTACTGTTCTCCATGCAATTGAATCATAACCGCATTTATAACATTGTTTTAATGTTGCTAAATCGGGATCAGCGCAGTCTATCAAACCATCATTATCATCATCAATACCATTATCAGGTATTTCGGGCTGATAAACATAAACGGTTGTTTCAGCCGTGTCTCTGCACCCAAATATGTTTGTTTTTATAACCTTGTATGTTCCGGAATTAATTATCTGAGCATTTGTTACAGAAGGGTTTTGCAGGATGCTGGTAAAGCCGTTCGGGCCGTTCCAAACAATTCCGCTAACTGTATCTGTTGATAAATTTATTACAGTCCCGATTATTACAGGTGAATTGGAATTAGCAGCTGCGATTGGCGCAGGATGAACAATGACATTTATACTGGCGGTATCACTGCAGCCGTTTGCATCCCGCACCGTAACAATGTATAAACCGGAAGCGGAAACATTGCTGACGCTGGTAATCTGAGCTGTATCTGCATAATTACCGGGTCCTGTCCAGCTGTATGATAAACCGCCTGAAGCATTCAGATTTATTGTTCCTCCGGAGCAAATGCTGTTTGTGCCGCTTGCAGAAGCGGTTACATTATTTGGAACGATAGTTACAGCTGCATTGTTGGTGTCGGAACCGCAAAGAAAATACTTGATCAACTGAACATTATAAATGCCTGGTGCAGGATAAACATGTGAAGGAGCGTTAAAATGAGAAAAATTATTATTTCCGCTTGGAATATCTCCGAAATTCCAGTGAACTGAGTCTAATGCTGTACTATCTCCATTTATGCTGAAAAAGGTAGACGAATTAATGCATGTATAATGGTAATTTATTACATTGGTATCTAGAAAATTCAGAAAAAAAGAGGGCAATCCTAAACCACTTGATTTACCACCCAAACTAACGGCATCACCGACAAAATTACATCCTGTTCCAATAGTATTCGGATTGTTTATGACTGAAATGCTGCCTTGTCCGTTTTCTGCCATGTACATTTTACCATTGGGGCCTAATTGCAGCGCGCCAGCTCTAAAACCATAAGGACCGACTGATGAAATGCCGCCTACTAATGTCGCTGATGCCAAAACAGCAGCTGCAGAACCGCTGCCGGCATTTAAATCCAATTGAGTAATATTACCGCTGCTGATATTGGAAAAATAAAACAATTTACTGTCTGGTGAAAAACTTGCACCATAAGGCCAAGCACCTTGTAGTTGTGTAATCGGATTTGAGAGAATTCCGGTTGTATTATTAAAATCTAATATTTCGATTGCATCAGTTGTACTAAAAAAGGTGGATGCAATTTTTTTGCTGTTTGGTGAGGCAACTGTAGCTCCTGCATTATTGCCCGGAGCATTTAATCCTATGTTTGTAATAACAGGAGCCTGCACTCCATTACAATTTATCAAAAAAGCATAATATGCATTGGTATTGGTAACTTTTGTTATTACCCATGTGTAAATACCATTGCTGTGTTTCGTTGCCGTTACCCTCTCGCCGCAAAGCGGCAGGAGATTCGTGTTTTTTGTACCTAAAACAATATCTCCTAAACCACCATTTAAATTAAGGTTAACTTCAGAATAATAAAACCCTCCAGTAGAAACTACAGATGTCGTGAATATATAATAAATGATATCAGAACCAGGCTTTTTAACTATAACCGCAGATTGGGTTGCGGATGAATTTCCAAGGAGTCCATTGCCATTGGGCATAATTCCATGATTACGGTTGTATACAAGACTGCCGTCGGTATAAAATAATAAATTGCCGTTTTTATCAGAAACTGAAGAACAGCCTTCCCATGTATTTAAAGCTCCGTTTAAATCCGGTAAAGGACTTCCGCTGGTGAAATTAAGACCTGCGTTAGTGCCGAAATACCAATGATTGCCTTCGCCCTGTGCAAAAGAAAATATACATTGGAAAATTAACAGTAAAGAGAGTAAAGTTTTTTTCATTCGTTTGTTTAACTGATTTTTATTCTAATACAATTTTGGTGACGTTAATGTTTTATTATTTTTCAATGAGGAGTCCATAGTTTTTACTGGAATACAGTTTAATTACTTATCTTATCTTATTAAAGTAACAATCCCTTTATAATTGTGTTTTCTGTTTTTAAAATCTGTAATCTTAAAAACATAAACATAAACATCTTTTTGAGCTATTTCGCTCCCATGATTTACTTTACCATCCCATGGGATATTTATATTGTCAGTTTTATATATAAGATTCCCCCAGCGGTCAAATATCGTCATTTCAAAGGCGCTAATAAAAATACCTTTACCGCAGAAACTGTCATTTATTCCATCACCATCAGGTGTAAAAGCATTAGGAACATAGAATAGAAAATTAGGTTCAATAACCACAGTTTGATAAGAAGTATCCGCACAATTATATTGTGTGGAGGTAACTAAAGTTATTGTATACGTGCCGGTATCAGCATATGTATGAGGAGGAGGAATGGATAATGAAGATACTGCCGTATCACCAAAATTCCAATTCCAAAAAGCTGCTCCGACAGATAAATCAGTAATTGAAACAACAGGGTCGGTTATAGTCGTTGTTTCTGGCTGAACGGTAAACGATGCAATAGGGTTGGGATATACTGTGATATAATTATTTTTAGTTAACGAGCTTACACACCCGCTGTCAGATGTAACTGTTAAAGAGACATTATAGCTCATGAGTGAATAAACTGAGTCATTGATATAACAATGATTAAAAGTTTGAGAATTGCCTGCTGTGCTTCCATCACCTGCGTTCCAGACCCACTGCACATTAGTGCCTGTTAATACTGAAGATGAATTTTGAAAAGAAACACACAACGGTTCGCATCCGACAGTGTCATTTGCTGTGAAATTCACAACAGGATTTGGATTAACAATACTTATTTTACTTATGGAATCATGACAACCGAAGTTGGAAACAACTGCTAATGTCACAACACTGAAACCAGCCGCTGCATAAAGATGGGATGTGTTTTGATTTGTACTCAGCGGACTGCCATCGCCAAAATTCCATGTCAAGGATTGCAAGGTGTCGGTTAACGGGATAGTTGACAAATCCGCGAAAAGCGTGGCTGCTCCCTCACAAACATTTTCCGAACTGAATTCGACATCCGGCAAAGGGTGGACAAACGCATTTTTTATTATCGTGTCTTTACATCCCATATTGGAGGATGCAATTAATTTAACAGGATAGGAACCCGGGTTTGTGTAAGTATGGATAACATCTTGGTTGCTGCCAAGACTGCTGTTATCTGCGAAGTTCCACACCCAGCCTGAAATGGTACCTGAAGAAACTAAAGACGAATCATAAAAATTAATCGGTTGGTTTAAACAAACATCGGCAAAACTAAAATCAGCGGTTGGCATAGGATAAATCAGCAATGAATCAGCATACGTATTGCTTACGCAGCCGTTCTTAACAAATGTCAAAGTAACGATATGGTAGCCTGGGGTTAAAAAAACAACTCCCGTTGGGTTTTGTAAAATAGAGGTAGTTGGTGAAGCATTAGAACCGAAGGTCCAAAGGAAAGTAGAACTAGGTAAAAAATTTCCTCCTGCAATAAAGCTGAAAGAGTTTCCTGAAAGGCATTTTCCGGCAGGAGGAGTGAATGTTGAAATTGGAACAGGACTTACTATTACCGAATCTGTTGTAATAGGAGAAACACAACCGTTTGCATCAACAGACAACGTAATTATTTTTGTTCCGGAGGTTGCCCAGTTTACTGTGTATGGCCCCTGTCCCGAACCTGAAACTACATTTCCTCCGTCAAAATTCCATGTATAGATATCTCCTGCAGCTCCTGTGCCGGTATACGTAATTGTTGAATTTCCTCCAATACAAACCGCTGAAGTTTTTGTAAAAACGGATGTTGGAGGTGTTGATACTGTTATGGCTACAACTGTTGGGCCGGCATGTACCCCGCAGTCTGTAGCCTCAAGGGAAACATTATATGTGCCTTGGTTCGCATACGTATGACTTGGACTCTGGACAGCACTCAATGGAGTGCCGTCGCCAAAATCCCAACTGTAAACTGCGCTGGCTGAAGCATTGCCAACATATGTAAAGTTTACGTTATTGCCGGCACATGCAGGAGAGCTAACGGTGAAAATTAATGTAGGAACGGCTGTTGTGGGGCAAAAAGTGAAATTAATCTTGTAATTATGAGCTGCAGAAGGGCCGCTGTCATCAAATTTATAAATCGTTTCCCAGCCATTACCTCCGCCGGGAGCCTGCACTAAAACACAATTATTGGAACATTGAGTAACGGTAGATGTCACGTCCATGCACTCGGTAACACCTGTAAGGGTGAAAGGCGTACTCCAATTTCCCCAGAAAACACCATTTACTGATAATACATCACCAGAGCAGCTTGAATGCTGTCCGGGGTTTGAACCGCCCTGATGTACCCACCACATCTGATTTCCCTGAACATGAAGATCATCTATAACATCAATACATGCATGCACATCATAAGAAACACACTGCGAAAAACAAGAAGAGGCCCACCTTGCGCTGCCAGAAGGGAAGGAGGAAAAAGCGAGAAAAAAACTCAGCATTATACTCCAGCTTCGGCAATTTCTCGTGAAGAACTTTGGGATGATATGGTTCGCGTAAGTAATACTTTTAATTTTTTTCGTTTGCCTGTTTTTTGTCATTATTGTCATTTTTTAAACCTATTGGCTTCTAGCATTTGCGGATGTCAGGAAGGGGTGTCTTTACCTTACTAATGTTACAACCCCTTTATAGATGTGTTTTACACTTTTAAAATCTGTTACCTTAAATGAATAAATATATACGTCCCTCTGCGCAATTTCACTTCCATGATTTGCTTTTCCATCCCATGGTTTTCTGATGTCATTTGAAAAGAAAATCAAGTTTCCCCAACGGTCAAATATCCTCATCTCAAAATCTTTTATAAAAATTCCTTTCCCGGTAAAACTGTCATTTATGCCGTCACCATCAGGTGTAAATGCATTAGGAATATAAAATAAAAAGTCCGGTTCAATAATCACGGTTTGATATGCTGTATCTAAACAATTGAATTGGGTTGATGTAATTAAAGTTATTGTGTATATGCCCGTATCGGCATAGGTATGAGGGGCAGGGTTATACAATGAAGAAGTATCAGCACCGCTAAAATTCCAATTCCAATAATCTGCACCAACAGATAGATTTGTAAATGAAACAACAGGATTCGTAATAGATGCTGTTTGCGGCTGAACTGTAAAAACCGCATCAGGCTTGGGATATACTGTAATATAATTGTTTTTAGATAAAATACTGACACAGCCGCTGTCAGAAGTTACCGTTAAAGCAACATTGAAATGGTTCGGTGTATAAACAGAATCATTTGTGTAACAATGCAAAGGATTCGGAGAATTACCAGCAGGGCTTAAATCACCAAAATCCCACAAAAATGATGTATTAGCGCCTGCGGCAATGGATGATAAGTTTTGATAATCAATACATAATGGTTCACATCCCACCGTATCAATTGCTGTAAAATTAATAACAGGATTTGGATTTACAACAATAATATTACTTATGGAATCAAGGCAGCCGAAATTGGAAACAATAAATAATTGAACAGTAAATGAACCATAGGATGCATATAAATGAGAAGTGTTTTGGTTATTAATAACGGGACTGCTGTCTCCAAAATTCCATCTCCAGGATTGAATATTATCCGGCGTAAGGATATTTGATAAATCATTTAATTGGACAATGCTTCCGTCACAGACATTTGATGTGCTGAAATGTGCGGCGGGCAAGGGGTGAACCACCGAACTCTCAGTATTTGTGCTGTTACAGCCATTGTTGGATGAAGCAATTAAGGAAACCATATAGGTACCGGGTGCGTCATAAGTATGACTTGGATCCTGAATAACACCGAAGGGAGAACCATCACCAAAGTCCCATGACCAGAAGGTAATACTGCCGCCTGAAACTGCTGATGAGTCGTTGAAAATAACAGGCTGGTTTAAACATACGTCCTCAAAACTAAAATCAGCAATAGGGGAGGGGAATACTGTTATTGTGTCATTCAAAGTATCGGCGCATCCAAGGTTGGATGAATATGCTGTTAAAGTAATTTCATAGTTACCCGGAAGAGCATAAACATGTTTTGTGTTCCATAAAGTAGTGTTCAAGGCCGAACCGTCACCAAAATCCCATGACCAACTTGCTGTAGTGCCCATAATAGGATTAACTGACATGTTTGTAAACATTGCGGAATCCAACAAACATGAATTGCTGAATGTGAATAAGCTGTTTGGAGCATCAAAAACTTTCACTGGTATGATAGATGCGCTGGAACATCCGTTTGATGTCGTTGTAACTAATGCAGCGCTATATGTCCCTGAATTTGAATAATAATGATTTTGATTCTGCAGAATGCTTGTCGGACCGTTATCACCAAATACCCATAAATATGATGCAATTGAATCAGAATTGTCAACATAAGAAGTATCGGTAAAATGTATAGTATCTCCTAAACAAACATTACCATAAGTGAAGCCTGCAACTGGATTGAAATATACCTGAACAGGTTTGGTAACTGTATCGGCACAGTCAAAACTATTGTTTACAATAAGGTTAACGCTGTATGTTCCGGCATTGGCATAAAGATGGGAAGGACTTTGGGTATTATCAGCGGAACCGGCATCGCCGAAATTCCATATCCATGTATTTATGCTGCCTAATGCTGTATAGGAACTGTCAGTAAACTGAGTTGAAGTATTATTACAAACACTTGTATTGTTGAAATTAGTAACGGGATTTGGATGAACTATAACCGTTTTAGTAATAGAATCTCTGCAGCCGAAATTAGAAATAACCAGCAATTGAGAAGTATAGGAGTCAGCTGCGGAATAAGTATGTGATGCAGTTTGATTATTATTAACCGGGGTGCTGTCACCAAAATCCCATTCCCTTGATTGTATAGCACTAGGACCTGTTATTGCAGATAAATCAGCGAATTGAATGCTGGTTCCAAAACAAACATCGGCGGCGCTGTATTGAACATTAGGCAAAGGGTATACAACAGCACTTTTCGTAATTGTATCTTTACATCCAGCGTTAGACGTAACAATTAATGACACAGAATAAGTGCCAGGGGCGGAATAAAAATGAGCTGGAGTTATTAAGTTAACTGCAGTGCTTCCATCACCAAAACTCCATAAATAACCGCCATTTGAAGAAGCAGAGTCAACAATAGAAGTATTTGTAAAATGCATAGAATCTCCATAGCAAACATCGGAAACCGAAAAATTGGCTGCAGGAATTGAAAAGGCACTGATGGTGTGCATTACAGTATCGTTTTCACATCTGAAAATAATTAGCTTAACATTATAATTACCAGATGAGCTGAAGGTATGAACAGCGTTTTGTAAAGTTGATGTGTCGTTTAAACCCGAACCAGGATCTCCAAAATCCCATAATAAGGAATCTATTGCGAGGTCGTAATGAGCATCGAAATTTACCGGCAGCGAAAAACAAGTATCTGTAAACGACGAATATGAATATGTTGTAGGCATCGGCGATGATGAAAAGCCTGAATAATATCCTGAATATCCTGCAGCACCGCTAAAACCATAAATCCCGGCGGCCACTCCCTTAGTAGATGTTATTTTTATATTCCCTGTAAGACCAGTTACTTTATATGTTTCCCAAGGTACCGAAATTACCGGCACCGCACCTGTTTGGATTGCGCCGTTTATTTTAAGCACTGCCCCTTGCTGTGTAAAAACCATAACACCTCCGGTATAGTTAGTTGATCCAATCATGTTAACCGATGGTATGAGATCAATAGTGTTTTCCAAATAACAATTGTATGGAGGAATAAAATTTAATCCCCCGTTTGCATAAGATGCTGATCCGGCAAGTGCCTGGTACATATAAACAGGTTCCGAAGTACGTATGTGCATATTCTTATGGCCTGTACCCTGATAATTTGAATTTGGAACTAAATAAAACTGTCCGGCATTAATTACTGCAATAGGAACTGCGCTGCCATTCACAAAAATATTAGTATTGTTATAATGGGCAATAACAATAGGCATCTCCATGTCAGGATTGCCGTCGCCTTCGATGAGGATATATTTCTTCCCAACCTTTTCTATGGGAACACTTTGGTCTATTCCAATATCCTGAGATCCGTTATTAGCAATGGTGCCCAGCATATTACCGTTGTTTAGTACTATTGGCTTATCGGATTGCACCAGAGCACCGATAAAACCGCTGAGGTTAGCTGGAGTGTTTGTATATCCAGAAACAACATAACATTCCCCGGGATTTAATATAACAGTGATTGATGGTGCAGAAACATTCGGCACACCGGCAAATATAACACCAGGATTGTAACCGCTGATAGTGACAGTAGTGTTGGAATCGGTCGCCATAACACCAGCAGTAAAGTTCCTGCTACTTCCATCGAGCACTTGGGGGAAGCCTCCAATCCTGAAAGTTGTACCCAGCGCAGCCTTACCTTTAGCAGTTAAACAATCCGCCTGAGAGGCTGACTGCACTCTAAGATTGGCATAAAAAGGCGCATTTGCAGTAAGTATCAAACCCTTGTGAGTCAAAACTTTATTAAGACTATCAACACGTACAAACAATGGACTGCCGGAAACCTGTCCGTTACCTGCAAGATAAGCAAAAGGTGCTGCATTACTAATTGTTGGAGCTGCTAAAATATTTCCGGATCCGTCTTTAATAGTTACAACAAAAGAGGTAATATTAGGAGTAGATAAATATATGTAATGATCCTCAACCTGTGCATTGTCCCTTGAATGCAATGGAGGAATCCAATGGACTGTATCCAGCTGGGCAAATGAAAAAAAAGAAATAACCTGCAGTAAAAAAGCAAGAGCCGCTGCCGCTTTAAAAAACTCTTTCCTAATTGGACGAATATTATTCATCTGGTCTGGGTTATGCGTATTCATGAAAAAACATTACACTTCTAAATATTTAAACAAATTTATATGTGTTTAAACTTTAAAGGATGTGTAATTTACAGGAAAAGCAGCAATAATGTGATAAAAAAACACTTTTTTTTGTCACATTGCTGCATAAATAAGTAAACTCTTGTGAAGATGAGTATTTGCGGTCTGTATGGATTCCTTGTCAGCAATTAAAAAAATTGCCGGAATTAATTTGTAACACGGAAATGGCAGAAGTCAGTTTTACTAACGAAAAATTTAGTGTAAAAGGCAAAAGAATATTAAATAAATTTTTAAGAAACGGCAATTGATAAAAAATGACAGGAATATTTATTAAACAAATAATGATTAACGCAATATCAATATTTTGTAAATAGTTG